>CAZJVO010000066.1:0-8251 GCA_964549815.1 uncultured Dehalococcoidales bacterium
TTGCCCATGCCTACCAGCAGGCTACCGACTGGCATAAGAGAAAGCCGCAGATTTAATAGCACGCGGCACCAGAAGATGGAAAGCCCCCTCTTTTTTGTGAAGTCTGCTCTTCGACAGGCTGACTGCAAGCGGAACTTTACTATATTCGGGAGGAAGACAGGATAAAGCTGTTCATGGAAAAACTGCAAGCTGCTGCTTTGGGCGCATAGTCATAATGGCTATAAGGGGGGTTAAAGCACTCATTCTACCCCCTGTTTACTTACGCACTATTTGTGCAGTCGGAGCAATCCCCAGCAGCCGCATACTGCAATTCGGACAGTTCGGGAAGACCAGGCAGGGCTGGAGTATATAATCGAACAAACGATGTGCTACTCCGCTTATTGGTGGTCTCAACTATCCGCACACGAAAGATGCAGTCCGAACTGACCTCCGACAAGAGATACTTTAAACCCTTCGATAATTTTCGCTGGAGGGCAACAGCTCTAGCCCGTCTGTGAGCTTCTTAAAGCTATTGCCACTGCTCCAGGACCCGCGTGTACACCGAGGGCAGGCCCCACTCTCGCTATTTTAACCGGCCTGCCGCATAATGATTCAAGGCGGGCAGCCAGTGCTTCTGCATTGTCAGATGTTGTGGTATACATCACGGAAATGTCCTCAACCTTCCCCGCCTTTTCGGCAAAACCATAAAGCATATCTATGCCCTTATCGAAGCTGCGCGGCCTGGCAGCCGGTATGAATTCTCCATCCTTAAGCGTAAGCAGCGGTTTGATATTCAATACAGACCCCAAGAGCGACTGTGCTTTGCCGATGCGCCCTCCCATAGCCAGATATTTCAACGTATCAAAAAGTACCCAGAAACGTGTCTGTGAAACCAGCCGCCTTATTTTTTCAATAACCTGTTGAAAATTTTCACCGGATGCAGCGATTCTAGCCGCCTCAATAACTGTGAGCCCTATGCCCATCGATACCATATTGGTATCGATTACCTCAATCGGACAGGCAATTTCTGCCATATCCTTCCCACGCAGCGCAGAGTTAAAGGTGCCACTCAGCTTTGACGAAATATGAATAGAGATGATGCCGCTGGCATCCTTGCCTAGATCTTTGTAAACATCGACGAAGTCACGGGGGCTGGGTTGAGAGGTGGTGGGATGAACCGGGAAATGCAGCAACTGCTCATAGAATTCGGATTCGGAAATATCTAAGCGGTCACGATAAGCCTCTTTACCAAATTGAACATATACGGGGACCACTGATATACCAAACTCCTCAACCAGAGATTGCGGCAGGTCAGCAGTGCTGTCGGTTACAATCCTGAACGCCATTCCTGAAAGCCTCCTTAATTTTTTATTGCAGAATAATTTATTTACTATTATGTTAAATTGAACAGCCAGAGCCGATAAAACATCTCTGACTCGATAAACAGAAAACTATCACATACATAATGCATTGCTATAGCTCTTCAAGCGGCGGCGCATTTGCCTGCCGTCGCCCACCAGTTTATCCATCTCTGCCCAGAAAAGCGGGCTGTGATCTTTTATGCGGGTGTGCACAAGCTCATGCAGAATCACGTAATCCATCAAGTCTTCAGGGAGCCTGACCAACTTCATATTGAGGCTTATGTCATTTTTACAGGAGCAGCTACCCCAGCGTGTTTTCTGGTTGCGGATAGTAATGCGGTTACAGACAAATCCGTGCTGCTTTGCCAGCACTCTGAGCCTTTTTACCAGTAACTTCCTGGCAGCCGCCCTGTCGATATTATCAAAACCGACAATATTCCCGTTGGATGCACTGGCTGGTTCGCAACTCTCAGTTGGCTGGAGATGCTTCTTTACCCAGCCAATCCGGGAGCGGGCAAATTGCTCAGCCTTTAGAAATGAAGACGAATAAGGCACAGCTACACGCACACCCCAAAACGGGGCAACGGAAATACTTATACGTTTCGCTCTGCTGCTGCGCCGAAAAAGTATAGAAATGCCTTCGATATCGAGAGACTTGCTTTCTTCCATTAATTATCTCGGCTATTATATAGTATCCCTTGATATTTTAAAAATATACGTCGGATGGGGCTGCTTGCCATTTCCTCCCCCATAAAAACTGCCGGCTGATTTCGGCACTGCATAAAAAGCCAGCGTTCACACAATTACAATTTAAGATTCCGACAGGATTCCAAACTTTTGTAAAATATTAATTGTTAATTTTTCTTATATATATTTACAGGCAGGGTAAAAAAACTTTGCACAATTTTCATTATTAGGTTAAATTATTAGGGAATAAATCGATGTAATTCAAAGGAGGTAGCATTTCCAGACCATGCAAACGAAAGGGATAAACAGAAATCTCATTATAGACGAGAGTTACCCGGGGCTGGTAAAACAGGAAGGGGAATACAAACTCGAAGGGAATCTTCAAAGCGAAGCGAGTATTGAAATCCAGCTCGATAAAAAGCTTTTCGTTACCGGGTATATCCAGGCTGACCGGAGTATAAAAAGCAATAAGGGTATCAAAGCGGGAAGACATATAAAAGCAGGCGGCAACATCATTGCAACCGAAGGAGATATCGAATCTGCCGAGAGCATAACTGCAATTATGGACATTATTGCGGAAGGGAATATCAAAGCCAATTACTGCATCGATGCTGGCGGCGAAATCAAAGCCGGCAAAACCATCAAGGCCGGCTGGGATATCAGGGCGGGAACAGATATCGAAGCAGGTTTTGGAATCGAGACAGGAGAGGGGATCAGGGCAGGGAAAAGCATCAAGGCCAAGAACGACATCAAAGCTGAGAAGCGCATAGAAGCCGGCGCAGACATTGAAGCCGGGTGGGGAATCAGGGCAGGATTGGCTATATTATGCCGCGGAAATTTGAACGTCGGATATAACATATATGCAGGAATCTGCACCTGGAAAGAAATGAATATCGATAGCGCATTGGTCGATGCAAATGATAAAAGGATTTTCTGCCAGAAGCTGGGCAGGGGCACTGTTATGTACGGCGAACTGGTTGAAACAGACAAATCAAACGGCCAAAACTAAAAACTGCATGCCCTCGATTCCACTGGCGCCGCAATATGAATCGAGGGCATACCTTTAGTACAGTTTTACACAAATTGTACGGTTGACATGATTATCGACTACTTCTTCTTACCTTTGGCCTCACTGGCTTTCAGGGCAACCATCTTCATATTAAAGTGCCCGGGACCACCGCACTCAGGTATATAACAGGTCACATCACTGAAAATGCACTCGGCATGGCAATGTGGGCATTTTTCCGGCGGCAACTCTGCCTCCAAAACGTAATCGCATTCGCTGCACATCCACCAGTTCATAGTTCCTTCCTCCGTTATTTAATTTTACATTACAGGCATCGATTCCATAGGCTGGCAATAATTTTAAATACCCCTTAACAACAGCCCTACCAACACTGTTATTTAAAGATTGACCGAAATCCCTTTGCTTTTCAGGTATTCCTTTACCTTCCTTATGCTGAGAATGCGATAGTGAAAAACCGAAGCCGCCAGTAATACCTGTGCCCCGCCTTTCACCACTCCTTCATAGAAATGCTCAAGCTTACCAGCACCCCCCGAAGCAATCACCGGCAATGTGACCGCATCCGCTATGGCTCTGGTAAATTCAAGGTCGTACCCCGTCTGCATGCCGTCTCCATCAATGCTGGTGGGAAGAATGACTCCTGCCCCCAGCTTTTGGCACTCCCGCGCCCATAACACCGCATCCTGCCCGACTGGTCTGGTGCCGCCATCTACCACCAGTTCGAATCCTGATGGCAAAGCCTTATTTCTGCGGGCATCAATCGCTACGGTAATTTTGTCAGAGCCAAATTTCAAAGCCGCCTGTTTTACAAGTGTTGGATTTCTAACTGCTGCGCTGTTCATCGATACCTTGCTGGCGCCGGCCTCAAGTACCAGCTCTATATCATTAAGCGAGGATATCCCTCCGCCTACGGTCAATGGAATCTTTATGGCGGTCGACACATTGCGCACCCACTCGAGGCTGGTCTTGCGATTTTCCAGCGTCGCCGCAATATCCAGCATCGCCAGTTCGTCGGCTCCCTCCTGCTGATAGAATGCAGCGTTTTCAACCGGGTCTCCCGCATCCTTCATCCCTGCGAAATTAACACCCTTAACCACCCTGCCGCCTTTCATATCCAGGCAGGGCATAATCTTGATGACACTCATAGTGGTTAAACCTTCCTTATTCCCTCAAAAGTTTTATTTGCCACTAAAATTCTATCATTTACAAAGACTTTTCGCACGCTATTGAAGAATCTGTTCGGCATTACTAACAGGTAGTTAAGATATATGCCTGTGATAATTTAACAGGCGGAATATGGGGGAAACCGGTCTGTTGCAAATTATGCTGACAACACCTAAACGAAAGCGGCTACTGCTCAAAGACAAAGCCCGGGGAGACAAATATTAGAGGCCTGTTGATTATGAGTTATAAGCATCTTCCACCAACATATAGCCGTTAGGGAATAGCAAATTTATCTCCGCCTTATCATGAGGATAAAGGTGAATCACAGTCGCTGAATAGTGCAGCAGCCTTGCTCCCCGGATAATATGATATCTCACCGGAAAAGCCATCGCCGAGAAAAAAAGAAGATAGATAACCTTCCAGCCATATAGCGCATTTCGAGCTGTATCTGGAATATTTCCTCTGGTTCAAGAAGATATCAAATATTGCAGGAACTTATCTCGATTAACTTTAATTAAAGATTAGCGATAATTCCCAGTATGCCCGTAACAATTAAATAGACTGCAACTATATAGTTAAGAATTTTAGGCCAGATAAGTACTATGATGCCTGCCACCAGGGTTAAAATTGCAATGAGAAGTCCCCATTCCATCGAAATGCCCTCCTTCTGTAATAATATTTAGAAGCCTGTTACTTCTTCCCGAGTAACAGCAATACACCCCAGACGATAAGAAAGATACCGACTATCCACTGCAGAGCATCGTTCCATGCCAGTACCATGACGCCGGCAACCACAGCAAGAATGCCAAGAAGCAGGTTGTTATCAACTTTCATACGTACCTCCGAAATTGATATAGGGGTATTATCCTACCGTCGGATATGCTTGTCAATGCTTTTTTGTATAAAACCACCAAAAAAGTTGCCCCCGAGTGGATATTCTCAAGATTAATAGACATGCTGGACTGTCCCCCCTCTTTTGTCGCATAATTATTACCGAGATGGGCAAAAATAACAGAATAGGGCGTGAATGCAAAACCCTGACCACCATGATTGACATGTACTGTAAACGAAATCACAGGGGGAAGGAGTTGTGTATCTCATGTATGGAACTGCAAAATTATGCCTTAAAAAGACTGGCGAGCTGCCCGTTTGGAGAGGAAAAACCAACCTGTGCCAAATGCCCGGTACATTGCTACAAGCCTGAGATGAGGGAAAGGATAAGGGCGGTGATGCGGTATTCCGGCCCCCGCATGATATATACCCATCCGGTTCAAGCCATAAACCATATCATCGACGGCAGGCGGAAGGTACCGCCAAAACGCTAAGGGTTTTGAGTTGTGGAGTAAACCCCCCACGACCTTACAATCGTGGAATTAAGTTTGATTAATCATCCGACCGCCCTAACTGGTATATTCTTGTTCCTCTATATTAAAGACCAGCTTTAGGAATCGAACCAGCACACTAACCCCGAAGGCAACCGCTACAAAAATAAGAACTCCCTGCATTATCGCAGGCATAATTCCGGCAACTGTAGCATTGGGAATAACGCCGAAGTCAAAGGGAAACACGACTATTAAATAAACCACCACCGCTATGCCGATGACCTCAAGCAATATTTGTACTGCCTCGCGGAACCAGTACCTGTCATAAACGATGAGCATTATATTGGCCACTATACAAACAGCCAACGACGTAATCAAAACAGGCTGCCATATCAGATAATCGGGAGTCAGCATCGGTGAGATGATAAGGGCTCCATCCTCTCCGACCGAATACCAGGCTATATATTCATAAAAGAACGAGAAGAAAATGATGAGGATTACATTCCAGAATATGGCAAAGCTGTAACCCGTAATCCTGCCTGCCCGCGTGCGGGTAAAATAATTATCCACTCGCTTGCCGAAATCGCCGGTTTTAGCGGAAACACCGCCAGCGGCATCTTTGCCTGTCTTTTCTTGCTGGTTTTCTTTATTATTCTCCCGAGCTATATCGGCAGCAGCCTCCGTTTTCCAGACGGATTTATGAATCGACTCGGCAATATCCCCGGCAACCGGAACCTTATAAAGCTCCCCCTGGTAGGACTTGACCATGAGAACCACCCACAAAATGAATGCCAGAATAGCTATGGCGACGCCGAAAAACCCGCCGGCATAGGGAATCCAACTGAGGCAAGCACTCAATAAGGACAACCCTCCAAAGAGGACTATGGACTGGATTGCGTGAAAACCGACAACCTTATCTTTCTTTTCCAGCACCAGAAAAATAATCCCCGATATCCAGAAGAGCGCATAACACAGCATGCTGGCTATATTCTGCGGCAGGTTCAAAGAGAGTTCGCTTTCGGGTTTCTCCTGCTCCCGCTCTGCCTCTATACGTGCCTTTTCTTCTTCATATATGCGATGTCTTTCTTCCGGTGTTAGTTCCATATATCATCTCCTCTCGATAATTCTATCTGAAAAGACGCGGCAGGTATTGAGTTAATTTTATTCAAATGTATAATACCACAAAATGCTACCGCTATTTATATGGAACACGCACAAGGCCTTTAAAAACAACCGAAAAATAATTCCAGGCTCGATAAAAAGTGCCGCAACCCTTATAATTAATCTATCATGGATAGAGCAAGATTCGAACAGCTTGTCGTAAAAGCCATCGAAAGTCTGCCCGAAGAGTTTCTGGAACTGATGGATAATGTCGATGTGGTAGTCGAAGATTATCCCACACCGGAACAACTCGATGAGGAAGATTTAGAAGACGATACCCTGCTGCTGGGGCTCTATGAGGGAATTCCCCAAACCAGACGCAGCAGTTTCTACGGGATGGTGATACCAGACAAGATAACCATTTTTCAGAAAGCTATCGAATCAGCGGTTGCCTCAGATGATGAAATCGAGAAACAAATACAAAAAACGGTACGGCATGAAATAGCCCACCACTTCGGCAGCAGCGAGGAAACCCTGCGTGAAATCGAAGGGGAAGATGAGGAATATCAGTAAATTACACTCTTCTTCTGGTAATTATCTATAGTTAAATTTGCCCTGGCATCCCCTTCTATCGGATTCTTCAATGTAAACTCGATGATACTGTTGCATTTGGAACATCGGCTGTAAAAACTGTTGACATCCCTGAAATCCAGCGTCACCTGGGCACCCGGCCCGTCTTTCGTCTCAAAGTTTCCCAATTTTTCTCCACATACGGGGCATTCCACATCCGCATCTACAGAAATATAATCGATTTCATGCATAGTATCACCACCAGAAATATTTTTTACAGTCTACAGCATATAACTTAATTCCATTTTTAACAAGTCCTATTTTAGCAATTTTACGCTATTTTTGTAATACCAACAGATATTATCTTCACCCGGTTGCGATAATTTCTTCTCAGATGTTATACTAGCTTTCAATTGCGGAGGAATATATGAGCACCAGGGGAATGCGGCGGCTGATAGGTCTGGTAATTTTAATCGGAATTATAATAACCGTATCAGCTGTTGTGATAGAATACTGCTGATAAATCGATAAACAGGCGCTTCCCTTTCAGCTGCGCAAATATAAAATAAAGGCGTATATATCAGTTTTCGAGTCAGTGTCTCCTCTGCAATCTTCCGTTAATCCCTTTAATAGCTGGCAAATACAGGCAATTCGTCCTTTCCCTCTCCGTACACAGCGAGGGAAAGGACAAGTAAACGTCGTTGCGAGGAGTCCCTCTACACTGTCTTTCTGATCCCGATTTATCGGGAGAATGAATCTCATATAAATCAGAGAGGGATGACGAAGCAATCCCTGCAATACAACATAATCACCCCGCCCCGCATATATTACGTAAGGCTACCCTGCGAGGGGAAGGACGAAGTCCGCATGCGACGGGTGGGGAGGGAATATGCCTTCCCCTGGGGGAAGGTGTCCCGCCGATTTAACGGCGGGACGGATGAGGGTTATTTATTTTAAACCTCACCCCTTCGATTCCCCTCTCCGTACACAGAGAGGGGAAGGACGAATTAACGTCGTTGCGAGGAGTCCCTCTACACTGTCTT
>CAZJVO010000067.1:0-1173 GCA_964549815.1 uncultured Dehalococcoidales bacterium
CGTATATCCGCCTATCCAGTTTATTTCTTTGCCCACAGGGCTGTGGGGGAGGGGGTTGCAGTGGTTTCTGCCGAATCAATGCCTGCAGTTTGAGAGGCTTGTCTGCCCCTCAAATTCAGGGTAGAGATGTAATGATAAGCAGAAAGAGTATACCTATCGGATATGCCGGATTGCCGGTTAAACCCGGTGCCTCTCTACGAATCTCCCCATTCTCTGCAGCGCTTCCTCGATTTCCTTAAGCGAGGTGGCATAGCAGCAGCGGATATAGCCTTCCCCGTATTTGCCGAAAGCAGTTCCGGGAACCACCGCCACCTTTTCTTCCATCAGCAGTTTCTCAGCAAATTCATCGGATTTCATGCCGGTGCTCTTTATACTGGGAAAAGCATAGAAGGCACCCCGGGGTTCGAAGCAGGATAACCCGATTTTGCGCAGTCCGTTTACCATTACCAGCCTGCGCCGATTATAATCCTCCACCATCTCTGCCACGTCATCCTGCCCTGATTTTAGAGCCTCGATGGCTGCCACCTGTCCCATCGTGGGAGCACACATGATGGTATACTGGTGTATCTTGGTCATGGCGGCGATGATATCTTTGCTGGCGGCGGCATAGCCCACGCGCCATCCGGTCATAGCATAGGATTTGGAAAACCCACTCAGGAGTATTGTGTTATACTGCATACCAGGCAAAGCCGCCATGCATGTATGCTCCATCCCGTAAACAAGGTGCGAGTATATCTCGTCCACTATCATCAGAATATTATGCCTGCGGGCAACCCCGGCTATTTTGACCAGTTTTTCACGCGGCATTACAGCCCCCGTCGGATTCGATGGATAACCCAGCAATATCGCCCTGGTCTTATCGGTAATTCTTGATTCGACTTCCTCTGCTTCCAGTTCGAACGATTTTTCTTCGGTGGTGGGGACCCTTACCGGAACCCCACCCGCCAGAATGACGGAGGCATCATAGGCTACGTAACAGGGGTCGGTCATAATAACTTCATCTCCGGGATTGATAACGGCTCTCATTGCCAGGTCCAGTGCCTCGCTGACACCGACGGTTATGAGCAATTCCGTTTGCCAGTCGTATTCCAGCTTGTACCTGTTTTTAAGTTCCATGGCCAATCTCTGCCGCAATTCGGGCATACCTGAGTTGGAGGTATACATCGTATAGCC
>CAZJVO010000067.1:1273-8138 GCA_964549815.1 uncultured Dehalococcoidales bacterium
CTGCAAGTTTATATAACTACAGAATGACCGGCTGTCTCCTGACCTCTTCCGGCCCGTCCAGAATAACGCCGTCTTCCTTATAGCGCTTCATAATGAAATGAGTGGCGGCGGCGCGTACCCCTTCGATAGGAGATAATTTCTGGCCTACGAAATCGGCGATTTCGTGCATCGATTTTCCCATGACCAGCACTGCCAGGTCGTAGGCACCCGACATCAGGTAGACGCTGCGCGCCTGTGGAAAGCGGTATATTTTTTCGGCAATGGCATCATATCCGGTATCCCTTTGCGGAGAAACCTGAACCTCGATTAAAGCCCAGACATGTTCATCGTTGACCTTGTCCCAGTTGATAAGTGTCTTATACTTGAGTATCTTGCCATCGGCTTCCGCTTTCTTGATAGTGGCGGCAACCTCTTCTTCGGATATTCCCAGCATAGTCGCTATCTGCTCAGGGGTAGCGTGGGAATCTTCCTCCAGTATTTTTAAAATTCTTTTCAGCATAGCTTTGCTCCTTGAATGGAAGTAATATGCTGTTTATTATAGCAGAGTTTAAAGAATTTGTTAGTATTGGCTTCGAAGGGAGTCTGGTAAATCATAATATCTGTTTCCGCTCAGATATCATTTCCCTGACGCATCAGGATACGGTCATGAGCGGATTTATCATATCAGCGTCCGGGCAGGTCTGGGCAACTCATCCCTGCTAGATGTCATAAATTATTACGGTTATATGCTATAATCTTGATATTACAATTGTGATTTTTGATAGTAAAGGCGGATGTTATCCAATGGCTGAATTCTGGCATAACCTCATAATGACTTTTGTCCCACTGTTCATTGTTATCGATGCCCTGGGTACGCTTCCGGTGGTTATTACTCTTAGCGAGGGAATGACTTTAAAGGAACGGCACAGGATGATAAATGTGGCCACTATAACCGCTATCATTTTGGGGTTGGCCTTCCTGTTCTTCGGGCAGTTTATCCTGAATGTGATGGGGATATCCGTGGGGGCCTTTGCCATTGCCGGCGGGCTTATTCTTCTGGTTCTCTCGATTAAATTGATAATCACCGGGCATATGGTGGATGTTGCCAGGGAGGAGATGGTTGCGGTGGTTCCCATCGGGACTCCCCTGACGGTAGGACCTGCAACTATTACGACATTACTGCTGCTGGCAACGCAGTACCCGTTGTATGTCGTCCTTATATCCTTTGTCCTGAATATATTGATAGCCTGGGCGATTTTCTTCGTGGGAAACCGCCTCAGCCATTTTCTGGGCAAAGGGGGGCTTGATGCCATATCCAAGGTGTTCAGCCTGCTGCTTGCGGCAATAGCTGTCAGTATGATTATCGATGGGATGAAAATGCTGGAACTGGTATAATTACTATATACAATTGAATAATTGTCTTCGCTCTATAGCATTGGCCATTGTATTTTCAGATATTAAACTGATGGGGCTGTATGAAGATAATAGGTTTAACAGGCGGCATCGGGAGCGGCAAGAGCACGGTAGCTGGATTTTTGGCTGAACTGGGTGCCATCGTTCTGGATGCAGATAAAATCGGGCATGAAATTCTCGAAATGGATTCAGATGTGCGACAGAAAATTGTTGAGGCGTTCGGGGAACAAGTGCTGAATGCTGAAGGGCGCATCGACCGTAAAAAACTGGCTGAGTCGGCTTTCAAAGACCGCCAGTCTCTGATAAAGCTTAATCTCATCACACATCCATTTATTTACCATCGTTTACAAAAACGGATAGACGATTGTCGGCAGCAGGGGGTTGAAATACTGGTAATAGATGCTCCGCTTCTTATCGAGGCTGGCTGGGCAACTCGGGTGAATGAAATATGGGTGACCATTGCTCCGCGCGAAACAATCATCGAGCGGCTTAAAAAGAAGGGGATGCCAGAGGAAGATATTCAATCACGCATGAACCTGCAGATACCACCTGAAGACAGGATGAAGGTGGCTGATGTTGTTATCAATACGGATATAACGCTTCCCGAGTTAAAAAAGGCGGTAGCCGATTTGTGGGGGAAAGTCAGAGTTGACACCAATCGTTGCTAGCTGCTAGAATAAAGTGTTTTATTGACGGAGGTTTACTGAGATTTACGCAATAATTGAAACCGGCGGAAAGCAGTATAAGGTAGCTCCCGGCCAGAGTATAAAAGTAGAGCGTTTGGCTACCGCTGAAGGCGATACTGTTGAGCTGGAAAAGGTGTTATTTATTGCTGATGGGGATCAGCAGATAGTCGGCAAACCCACTATAGAGGGAGCAAAAGTGGTTGCCACGGTTAAAGGTGAAGGTAAAGATAAAAAAATCGTTATCTTCAAATACAAGAACAAAACGCGAAGCAGCAAGAAGACAGGGCATCGTCAGATGTACACTGCGCTGTCTATCGATAAAATAGTTCGACCTGGGGGTGTCTTAAATGGCTCATAAGAAGGGTGGTGGCTCCTCACATAACGGGCGTGATAGCAAGCCTAAAATGCTGGGCGTAAAGAGATATGCCGATGAAAGAGTTAATGCCGGAACGATTCTGGTCAGGCAAAAGGGTACGCATATTAAGCCGGGGAATAACGTCGGGGTCGGCAGGGATTATACTCTTTATGCGCTCATAGATGGTGTTGTAAAATACGAACCGACTACCAATAATAGAAAGAGGGTCAGCGTTTACGCTGGTTAAACTGACATGAAGGAAAAAATACATCCTGTTTATTATTCGGATGCCAGGGTAATCTGTTCCTGTGGCAATGTTATTACCGTGGGTTCTACCAGGAAGGAAATGAAGGTTGAGCTTTGCAGCAAGTGTCATCCGTTCTTTACCGGTGAACGCAGAATAATCGATACTGCAGGGCGTGTTGAACGCTTCAAGCAGCGTTACAATATCAAGTAATAAAGGCCGGTCTGGTTTGTCAAAAGTGGGGCGGTGAAATAGTTACCGCCCCTTTTTATTAGGGGATTATTATGGCCAATAGTAAAATAAATTATGGTGGGCAGGCGGTTATGGAGGGGGTTATGATGCTGGGGCAGAAAACGGCGGCAACTGCAGTACGTCGCCCTAATGGGCAGATAATCGTTCGCAATGTTCCCCGCTCCAAAATATATACAGGTAAATTGCGCAAAACCCCTTTTATACGCGGTATTATAGTTTTAATAGAATCGCTGATGACCGGTCTAAGCGGTCTCCTTTACTCGGCAAATGTCGCCCTCGAGGAAGAAGATGAAAAGATAGAGGGTGGGACTGTGTGGTTTATTATGATATTCGCCACCTTATTTGCCGTGGGGTTATTCTTCCTTGCCCCCCTGTTTCTGACCAACCTGGTCAGTGATTACATCGAATCCTCGCTGCTCTTTAATCTGGTTGAGGGAGTAATCCGTCTGGGCATTTTTTTGCTGTACCTGTGGTTGATATCCCTTATGAAGGATGTCAGGCGGACGTTTGAATTCCATGGGGCAGAGCATAAGACGATCAATGCTTATGAACGAGGAGAGCCTCTTGAGGCTGAATGTGTTAGCAAATATAGCACGGCTCACCCCCGCTGCGGCACTGCATTTTTACTGGCGGTAGTGATACTGGCAATACTGGTTTTTGCGCTGGTGGGAAAACAGGAAACGTGGATAATGATACTCTCCAGGATACTACTGTTGCCGGTTATAGCGGCACTGGGCTACGAATATACACAATTAGGCGCCAGGCATATGGATAAGGCTTTTATGAAGGTCTTGATGGCTCCGGGGCTATGGCTGCAGAAACTGACTACCCGAGAACCTGACAATAGCCAGCTCGAGGTGGCTATTGCTGCCCTGAAGGAAGTGCTGGCTACTGACCAGGAGTCGGTTCCTGCAAGTGCATCGGGAGCCGCTAGAACGCAGTGTCAATCTGTTTGAAAAAGCAGGTTCTATTACCTGTATGGCATACCGGGCCCAGCGGTTTGGCTTTCACCAGCACGGTGTCGTTATCGCAGTCGAGCCACATCTCTATTACGATGAGCTTGTTGCCTGAGGTTGCACCCTTGTTCCATAATTCCTGGCGGCTGCGGCTGTAGAACCAGACCTCGCCTTTAGTGCGAGTGAGTTCCAGTGATTCAGGGTTCATATAACCCAGCATCAACACCTCATTGGTATCGGCATCCTGGATAACTGCCGGAAGCAGCCCCTGCGAATCGAGTTTAAGATTGTCTACCAAAATAGTGTTCTCCTTCTAAATATTTATTAATCATTATGACTATTATTTATGGTTGTTGCCGAATTTAACGAAAACAGGGCTGTCTCTCGGTTAGCAGTCATGCCTTATGTGTCTGAATGAAGTATGAGGAGCGGGTATATGTTTACGCCTTTCTCGTGTTTTTCCCCATATAATCTCGGTACTTTCTGTATGACATTTTGGTATGATTTAAAGATTGTGCCCTGATTAACACAGGTTAATCTCTAATTATCTATAACCTCCATTGCCTGTTTTAAATTAATATCCCTGGTATACAGAGCCCTGCCGATTATAGCCCCGGAGGCTCCGATTTTTTTGAGCAGCTTCAGGTGAGTCAGCGTTGTGATACCACCAGAGGCTATAATTGAGGCTTTGGTGGCATCGATAAGTTCGAACAGGGCGATAAAATTGGGTTCGGTAAGGGTGCCATCGCGCCCAATATCGGTAAAAACAAAGTTCCTGACACCCAGCTTCATCATGGAGAGTGCAAATTCGACCGGCTTAAGTTCGGTATCCAGCTTCCAGCCCCTGGTTGATACTTTGCCATCTCTGGCATCGATACCTACTACAATCGATTTATTGAAACAGCGGCAGGCCTCTTTTACCATTTCAGGGTCTTCGACTGCGGATGTTCCGAGGATAACCCGGTCCACTCCGCACTTGAACAGCTTGCCGATAGTCTTTATATCCCTGATGCCTCCACCCACCTCAACAGGTATCAATACTGAATTGGCTATATCGGAGATGATTTCAAAATTTTTAAGCTCGCCGGCAGCTGCCCCATCGAGGTCGACAATATGCAACCGCAGGGCTCCCATGGATTGCCAGTTCATGGCCATACCTACGGGGTCATCGGAAAAAACGGTTTCCATGTCATAATTACCCTGATAGAGACGAACACATTTGCCGCCGCGGATGTCTATGGCAGGAATGATATCCATTTTTGTACCTCGACTTCCTGAAAAATACCTGAACAAGAATTATAACATAATATACGTATTTGGCGGAAATAATTCGAAGGGAAAGTCTTATCCAATGGAATCAGGTGGATTCACCGTGGTTTCTATCGGAGCAGTGCTCTACGACAAGCTTTATTCCAGAACGTCCGGTAATTACAACTTCTTCACCGATTTCGATATTTTCAGCGGATTCCGCTCCCCACAACTCTCCATTTATCTTTACCAGCCCTTTGGGATTCAATGCCTTTACTACGATGCCCTTTTTACCGATAATTGTCTCGGGGCCATCGAATGGTTTTCTATTGAGAGCATCCACACCGGCCACATATAGAAAGGCTGACATTATGAACCAGCCGACCATTATCAATATAAGAACAGCAGTGGAAATTTTTATCTCGAATTGAGGTAAGACCAGAAGAGCGATAACCACAATGGCTATCTCTTCGAGGATAACGCTTATTATTGCCCATATAAGTCTGAATTTCATTTCAGAGCTATTATAGCACTTTGATTTCACCTCTTCTGGGTTTGTTCTTTTCCATAAGCGGTATTCTAAGTAGACTGAGCAGGTCGCTTCGGTCTTTGTCTTTATTTATGAAGGCGTACGGGGCTCACTGAGATGAATAACGCTGTCTCAATTATCAATATCGTCTGGTAGCTGCTTGTGAACATCGGGCTGCTACATCAAATACCTTAGTCCTTACAGTAAGGGGGTAATCACAGAAATCCTGTCGAATTTTTCATACCCTCTCCCTTAAAAATTTTTACAAAAAATATTTTTATGATATAATAATAAACAACAAGGGTATGGTTCCCTCGATTTACATCTAAAAACCATGCTTTATTAGTGTGTGTGTTGTTGCTCAAAAGCAAATTGACAAGGCATTTTGAGTATGGTATTATAATCCTTGTTTCAAAGCACCTTAACAATTGGATAGCGAGAGGAAGGTTCAATAAATTCTAAAAATTAAGTTAATTTTTGGAGAGTTTGATCCTGGCTCAGGATAAACGCTGGCGGCGTGCTTTATGCATGCAAGTCGAACGGTTTCGATTTATCGGAATAGTGGCGAACGGGTGAGTAACACGTAAGTAACCTGCCCCCGAGTGGAGAATAACTTCGGGAAACTGAGGCTAATACTGCATGTGATGGCAGAGGTAATGCTTTGTCATTAAAGCCGTAAGGCGCTTGGGGAGGGGCTTGCGTTCGATTAGCTAGTTGGTAAGGTAACGGCCTACCAAGGCGACGATCGGTAGCTGGTCTGAGAGGATGATCAGCCACACTGGGACTGAGACACGGCCCAGACTCCTACGGGAGGCAGCAGCAAGGAATTTTGCGCAATGGGCGAAAGCCTGACGCAGCGACGCCGCGTGGGGGATGACGGCCTTCGGGTTGTAAACCCCTTTTATCAGGGAAGAATAATGACGGTACCTGAGGAATAAGCTTCGGCTAACTACGTGCCAGCAGCCGCGGTAATACGTAGGAAGCGAGCGTTATCCGAATTTACTGGGCGTAAAGTGGGCGTAGGCGGCCTTTCAAGTTGGATGTGAAATCTCCTGGCTTAACTGGGAGGGGTCATCCAAAACTGCTAGGCTGGAGGACAGCAGGGGAAAGTGGAATTCCCGGTGTAGTGGTGAAATGCGTAGATATCGGGAGGAACACCAGTGGCGAAAGCGGCCTCCTGGATCGTTCCTGACGCTCAGACGC
>CAZJVO010000068.1:0-8022 GCA_964549815.1 uncultured Dehalococcoidales bacterium
CTGGGAGAAACATCCGCCCTGTTGCTGCTGGCAGGAGGCATCCTGTTGATAATAATGCGCATAATAGATTGGAGAACTCCACTGGCTTTCATAGCTACAGTGGCAATCCTGAGCATTGCTTTCGGACAGGATGCCATATACCAGATATTGAGTGGGGGCTTAATGATAGGTGCTTTCTTTATGGCTACCGATTATGTTACCACACCGTTAACCAGAACAGGCAGAATAATCTTCGGAGCCGGAGCCGGCATATTAACAATAATTATCAGGTTCTGGGGCGGCATGCCGGAAGGCGTTTGCTATGCCATACTTTTGATGAATGCGGTCACACCGCTTATCGATAGATACATACAGCCCAGACCTTACGGATTGAAAAAGAAATAAATGTTTACCAATCGTATAAGAAAATATTATCCTGTATTTTTGCTGGTCATGGTAGTCGTTCTGGCATCCGCTTTTATGATTACCACCGAGGAAATAAGCAGGGTAGCCCTCGAATCACAACAGGACCCGGCGACACTGGCATTGCTTCAACAGATATTCCCTGAGGCCGATTATTACCGGCATGATAAAAAAACGGATATTTACACCCTGTATAATAATAGCAGACAGGAAGTCGGTTACGCCTTCTATGGTGAAAGCTGGGGATACAGGGGTACCATTACCGTCCTTGTCGGGCTTAGAGATAAGGAAACGATTGAAAATATAGTTGTAATAAGCCAAAATGATGACCTGTCGTACTGGAATAAGCTGAAAGAGCAAAATTTTTTCAGCCAATTTATCGAATTGGAAGTTGTAGAGTGTTACCCGAGTTATTCGTGGCAGCCGGGAGGAGTTGACTGCATATCAGGGGCGACCTTCAGCTCCAAGGGCGTAATAAATGCCGTAAGGGACGCAATACTGGAAAAAATCCAGTACCTGGACTAAAATCTGTTGATGGGAGATAGGAAAGTGGCGGGATTCGGTAAAGAGTTTAAAAAAGGGATTGTAATTTCCAACCCGGTATTTGTACTGGCGCTCAGCCTGTGCCCGGTGCTGGCTGTTACCGACACACTGGATAATGCTCTGGGAATGAGTGCTGCCTTCGCTCTGGTGATACTGGCATCCAACCTCATAATATCATTGATGCGCAAAATGATTCCCGATATTGTCAGGATACCTGTTTTTATAATCATCATTGCCACTTTCGTTTCCATCGTCGAGATGCTTTTCCATGCTTATATACCGGCTATATACTCAGCCCTGGGCATTTATCTTTCCCTGCTCGCCGTCAATTGCCTTATCCTTGGCAGAGCCGAGTCATTTGCCTCCAAAAACAGCGTCTCCGATTCGCTGGCCGATGCCCTTGGTATGAGCGTCGGTTTCTGCCTGGCGCTCATCCTCATTTCGTTTTTCAGGGAGCTTCTGGGAACGGGGGGCATCACCTTATTCGGAAATGAACTTTTTACTCTGCCCGTTCTGGGCGAGCATCCCATATATATCTTCAGTATTTCCGCCGGGGCCTTCCTGGTTATGGGTCTTCTGGTAGCCTTTTTCAAATGGACAGGGGTGATAAAAGATGTCTGAATTAATCTCCATATTCATTGGAATGGCACTCATAAATAACATCGTGCTGGTTCAGTTCCTGGGACTCTGCCCCCTTTTCGGCGTTTCGAAGAAACTCAGTGTAGCTACCAATATGGGATTAGCCGTGACGCTGGTGGTATTTGTATCCTCGGCCCTGGGATGGCTTGTTAATAATTACATCCTGATACCTTTGAATGCCGAGTACCTGCACCTGATAATGTACCTGTTGATAATTGGCTCAATGGTGCAAATCATAGAAATATTCCTGAGAAGAACCAACGAGAAACTCTATAAATCTTTCGGCATCTACCTGGCACTTATCGCCACTAACTGCGCTGTCATCGGCGTTCTTTTATTAAATGCCGATGAATCCTACTCCTTCCTTGAAAGCCTGGTTGCGGCGCTGGGAGCCGGCGTGGGTTTCACTATGGTTATGGCTTTGATGTCCGGGATACGTGAAAAGCTGGAGCTTTCCAACTGCCCCAGCGCCATGAAAGGGCTGCCGATTGTATTCATAACCGCTGCCCTGCTGGCTATAGCCTTCAACGGTTTTTCGGGGATGTCATTTTAAATGAAATATGTGGCAATTATCCTCATATTTGCCGCATTCGGCTTTATTGCTGGTATATTCATATATTTTGCCGACTATAAACTGAATAAAAACAGGGTTAGAGCACAAAAAGATAAGAACCACCCCGAGGAAGATAAATAAACCAAAATCATAATATAACAGTTTACTTATAATCCTGACAAAAGTCCTTTTGAGTGGACCAGAAGCAACTTTTTTAAAACCTCAAATTGTATAAAAAGGATTACATTATTGTAGGTACTACATTGACAACTCCCTGTGTTTATGTTACATTGACAGGCGATTGGTAAATATAATACACTCTCTTTAATTTAGAATGTTTATTGCATATCTTGCAGATAAAGGTAACAGGATTTTTTTAGTAATCTGTGGATGAAATTCCCTTTACAATTATATATAAATACTACTTCGGGGGTATTGCCCCTGACAGGTAGTATCTCCTATTGAGGAAAGGAGAAGTTATGGTGAGCAGACGATAAGCATACAAACTTAGGCGTCGAGAAGAAATTACAGCATAGATAAATTATGTTATCAAATATCCACGAAAAGGAGTCAGAATGGATACACTCTTTCTAAGACCCAAACCAACCAGGCGAGAATTTTTACAAGTAGCCACTGCCTCACTGGCACTGCTCGGACTCAGCCAGGCTCTATCCCCCAGAGTGGTTAAAGCGCTGGAGGAAAAGGCGACATCAGGTAAACCAGCCGTCATCTGGCTCGAGGGGCAGGATTGCACCGGATGCACAGAATCCTTCCTTAACAGCACCGAACCTTTAGCGTCATCGATTCTCCTGGATACCATTTCCCTGCGCTATCATGAAACCGCCATGGCAGCCTCAGGATACCGCTCTGAAGAAGCTTTGAGGAATACAATCGATGAAGGGGGATACCTGTTGGTTATCGAAGGCTCGATTCCTCTGGCCGAAGATGGCAAGTTCTGCACCATAGGCGGAAAAACATTCGTAGAAATCGTAAGAGAATGTGCCGCCAAGGCTGCCGCCATCATTCCTGTCGGCTCCTGTGCCACCTACGGTGGAATTCCTGCTGCCGGCCCGACTGGTGCCGTTGGCTATCTCTATCAGGGAACCAACAGGCATCACGAATTCGACGATGTTACCGGCGATAAACCGGTTATAAACCTCCCCACCTGCCCACTACACCCCGAAAGGCTGGTAGCCATCATCGTTTACTACCTGACGTTCGGAACAATCCCCGAACTGGACGATTTCCAGAGGCCGCTGGCTTTCTATGGTGAATCACAGCACGAAAACTGCGAGCGCCGTGGGCAATTCGAAGCTGGGCATTTCGTAACCGACTGGGGAGACCCGAGCCAGAACGGCTACTGTTTATACCTCAAGGGCTGCAAAGGCCCCTGGACAAAACAGGATTGCTGGAAGCGCTTATGGAATAGCGGGACCAACTATTGCATCAAGGCAAATTTCCCCTGCGTAGGTTGCAGTGAACCCGAATTTTATGAGAGATTCAGCCCCTTGTTCGACCGCCAATTCGATATTACCCTGCCCGGAATCGGTAAGGTAGACATCGACAAGGTCATGGCTACCATAGCTGCTATTGCCGCTGCCGGTATCGGGATTGATACTATAATAACCAAAGTAAAAGGGGAGGAGAGTTAAATGGCACAGCGAATTGTTGTTGACCCAATTACGCGCATTGAGGGTCATCTAAAGATAGAAGTAGAGGTAGAGAATGGGGTAGTTACCAATGCCTGGTCTTCTGGGAATATGGCACGTGGTATAGAAGTACTGCTTCAGGATAAAGACCCCAGAGACGCCCCTTATGTAACCAGCCGCGTCTGCGGTGTTTGCGAAGGTGTTCATACTATTGCCTCCGCTTTCGCGCTCGACCATGCTTTAGATGCCGAAGTTCCCGAAGCTGGTAGGATAATGAGGAATCTCTTCTGCGCTGGAGATTATATCAGCGACCATTATATTCACTTCTATGTCCTTTCGGCACTGGATTATTTAGATATCATGAAGGTAGCTGAATATACAGGCAGTGATGCAGGATTGCTCGCTGTAAAGGATAAAATCGCTTATCTTGCCAGCAAAACAGATACATCGCCATTTACACCTAGATATGAACCGGATGAGTATTGTATTACCGACCCGGAAATCGTCACCTCACTGGTATCCCACTATATTCAGGCAATTGAGATGAAAGCCAAAGCCATGAAGATGATGGCAATTCTTGTAGGGTTGCAACCACATCCCAATGCTATTCTGGCAGGCGGATGCACAGCAACTCCTACCACCGAACAACTCAGGACATTCAAAACAATGATGGAAGAGCAAATCGACTTCGTAAACAATGTTTACATACCGGATGTTACTTATGTCGGTACCGAACCCTTATTGCCTCTGGCAGTGATGGGGCTTGGTGGCGGAATCCAAAACTATATGTGCTACCCGATGTTCCCGCAAAGCGACGCCGCCAGCAGAGACGACCGCTCCTTCGGCGGCAGGAATCATCTTATCGGCGGCGGTGTTATCACAGGTGGAGCATTAAACACGGCAGAAGAAGTTGATTATAATAAAATCACCGAATCAGTAAAATACACCTGGGCCGATTATCCTGACGGCGTAAATAGCCTGCATCCCAGCGAAGGCATTACAAAACTCAATCCGAGAAAAGAAAATGCATATTCGTTCGTAAAAGCCCCACGCTACAATGGACAACCGATGGAAGTGGGGCCGCTGGCAAGAGGGCTGGTCAATAAATATCCCGAACTGATGGCTTTGATAGAAGTCGGAGCACAGCCAGGTGCCGTCGCTCGCCATTACTGCAGAGCTATCGAATCGAAGATAATCGGTGAAACCAGTCTTGAATGGCTCGAAAGATTGACCACCATGTCACTATCCGGCACATTAGTCGGTATGCACGATAAAGGCGTTCCCAAATCGGCACAGGGTTTCGGAGTATGGGATGCTGCTCGGGGCGCACTCGGACACTGGATCAATATAGAGGATGGACGCATCAAGAACTATCAACTGGTAGTTCCCAGCACATGGAACGCTTCACCACGCGACGAAAATAACGCTATGGGTCCCTATGAAGCCTCCTTAATCGGATGTCCGGTACCTGACCCGGATAACCCAATCAACATCGTCCGCATCATTCGTTCTTTCGACCCGTGCCTGGCATGCGCCATCCACGTTATCGACCCGGAAAGTAATAACATAAAAGTCCACAAGGTAGTTTAGGGGGTAGTGAAAATGACAAATACAGAATCTCAGGAAATGCGACACCCTCCGGTGTTCCGTAAATTACACGGTTTAATAATGTGGTCTATTCTTTTGTTGATAGTGACAGGCTTTTATATCCACTTCCCCTTCGTGGATGGGCAGGGATTCCTGATGTCATTGGCACGCGGCGTTCACTTCCTGTTTGCGGCTGTGCTGATTGTCAGCTGCGTAATACGCCTGGTAATGATGTTCTTCGGCAAATACAGAGACTGGAATTCACTGATACCCACATTGAAAGACATTGCAGCTATGCCTAAATTCATAGCTCATTATCTGCATTTTTGCAAAGAGCCCAAACTATCGAAGAAGTATAACCCTTTGCAGATGATATCCTACTTCGGCGTCTTTATTTTGATACTTTTTCAGATACTTTCCGGTTTAGCACTGTTATTTCCGGATGGTTTCATGGCATGGTTCAACTACACCTTATTCGATAACGAGGTTAACTCGCGCATCTGGCACTACATTATTAACTGGGTATTTGTTTTCTTCCTGTTAATACATATGTATCTTGCCATTCGTCAGGGCAGAGCCGAAGAGGCAAAAGATATCAAACAGATGCATTCTGTAAAAACTGCAGATGAGGAAGAGTAATCGAGATTCGGAAACAAAAAAAATGACTGATAACCTTAAGGCAAAAAAGAAAACTATGGTGCTGGGAATCGGCAACATAATCATGGGTGACGAGGGCTTCGGCCTGCACGTTATCCGCCGCCTTAAGGAAATTGGAATGCCGGAAAACATAATTCTGGAAGAGGGCGGAGTCGGGGGATTCAACCTGCTGAACGACCTGCAGGGAATAGAAAAACTGGTAGTGATAGATATAATGATGCTGCCATCACCACCCGGCGAACTCAAAGTATTCGAACCGGGCAACCCTCCGACCGAACCTGGCAAAGCCATAGTTTCGTTTCATCAGGTGGGTGTACTGGAACTGGTAAATATATGGGGGATGATGGGGAATGAAGAACCCGAGGTAACCTTCGTGGTTACCCGCCCACAAACCATAGATTGGAATACAGAGTTAACACAACCATTGAAAGTGGCTGTCGAAAAGGCAGCAAATATGATAAAGAACCTCTGTATAGATTTTAATTAGAAGGAGTTAAAAATTATGTATCAACTGGCTTTTTTAGTTGCTGCACCGATACTATTGATATCGGTTATCACCTTTTATTTAGGCATACGCAAGACCGGGCAGGATGCACGCGGTGGTGTCAGCGTCATGTCGTGGGGGTATAACATCGGGCTTCTGGGCATATTCGTAGCGGCCATGATATATCTTTTTGCCTGATAACAAATAACGTTCACCGATTAGTTATTTAATTGTCGATGCCGGCTATGTAACCGTATAGCTGGCATCGGTTTTTAACAGATAAAGCACTCGAAATTTCAGCTGCTATTGCAAGAAGTGAAGCACAAAGCAATATTTATTCCTTGTTATCCCTTATCCGCTATCCTGACAAGTCGAGATATAATCAGGCTTCCCTTCGAGGGAAGAGTCTCGAACAATCGGGTTAGGACTGACAAGGAACATGCTGAGGATTATAGCTACATAATCATCCGCCATCCTAAATCCCAATTCTCGGGGCTCAAGATGGTAACTCCACCCGAATCAGAATACTTCAAGCAAGTGCTTAAAGGCTTGTATTAAGAAAATAATTATGGATAATATTTCACAAAATTCGACTGATATTGCCCGTATACGAATAGAGGTCAGCGGTGTGGTACAGGGAGTCGGCTTCCGGCCATTCGTATACCGCCTGGCTCATAAATACAACCTCACCGGATGGGTGCAGAATACCTCCGGCAGCGTGGCTATTGAGGCACAGGGACAGAAACCGACTCTGAGACAGTTCATTGATTCTCTGAAGGCCGAAGCTCCACCTGTATCTCACATCCAGGGCATCAACATTATCGCCGTTCCTGTTAACAAAGATACCGATTTCAGGATACTTGAAAGCAAAGCCAGAGAAGGTGAATACCAGCCGGTTTCCGCAGACATAGCCACCTGCAATAAATGTCTGGAGGAAATTTTCGACCCCCAAAACAGAAGGTACCTTTATCCTTTTACCAACTGCACCAACTGCGGGCCGCGTTTTACCATCATCCAGGATATTCCCTATGACAGGCCGCTTACCACAATGCAGGACTTCAAAATGTGTGATGAGTGCCTTGCAGAATATAATAATCCTTTAGACAGGCGTTTTCATGCACAACCCAATGCCTGCCCGGTATGCGGACCGAAATTACAACTGACCGATAATAAGGGGCGGACAATCGAAGGTCATGACATACTGCAAGATGCCGCGCGTCTACTTGCCGAAGGTAATATCATTGCCGTGAAAGGACTGGGAGGCTTCCAGCTAGCCTGCGATGCCACCAACGACGACACTGTGAGACTTTTGAGAAAGAGGAAGAAACGCCCCGGCAAGCCCTTCGCCCTTATGATGCCATCTCTCGATGACATCAAAAAATACTGCATGGTATCCGATAAAGAAGCAGAGCTGTTATCTTCTGCACAGGCTCCCATCGTGCTTCTGAAAAGGCGGGAAGACGATAATGAGATAGCCTTAAATATAGCCGAAAATAATAAATACCTCG
>CAZJVO010000069.1:0-7891 GCA_964549815.1 uncultured Dehalococcoidales bacterium
TAAGTGTCATAGCCGGCCAGAAGGAGTCGCCGCTTATAACATCGGCATAAACCGAACCTGCAAAAATGTTGCAGCAACCTATTCTCAATTATACTACTCAATTTCATTTAGAGGGGTGATTGGTGTAAAATCTCATTTGCGGGGGCTGCCCGTCGGGTAGCTCTTTTAATTTTATCAATATGAAGAAGGATAAAGAGGAAGAAGAGAGATGCTCAATAAATTGAAGGTCTGGTATTTAGCAGTGCGCCCGCATACCCTCAGTGCGGCGGTGGTTCCTGTGCTGGTAGGATTGGCGCTGGTACTGATGGATGGTTCTATCGATATTCTTTTGGCTGTTCTGACGTTGGTCGCCTGCCTTCTGGTACAGATGGCAACCAATTTAATAGATGAATATGCCGACCACGAACGCCCCGAGGGCAAATTGAAGATGGTTGCTCCATATAAGGTTATCGCCCTTGGCCTGTTAAGTGCCAGAGAGGTCAAAATAGGAGCAATCGTTTGCCTGGCGGTGGCCTCTATCATAGGTGTTTATATCGTTCTGGTAACAAGCTGGCCGATACTGGTTATATGTTTGGTCAGTGTGGCTATGGTTTATTTTTATTCGGCTGGTCCCAGACCTTTAGGCAGTATTGGATTGGGGCATCCCCTTGTTTTTATATTGATGGGGCCGGTAATGGTGCTCGGAACTTATTATGTTCAGACGCAGGTTTTTACGCTTGATGCTTTCCTTGTTTCTCTCTCGCTGGGGTGCACGGTAACGGCTATTCTGGCAGCCAACGATATTCGGGATATCGAAGAGGATAAGGCGGCAGGGAAAAGGAGCATCGGCACTTTATTCGGTTTTCGTATTGCACTATGGGAATATTTATTGCTGGTAGCGGCTGCTTTTATAATCGTCATCGTGCTGGTATCGGTGGGTAAAATACACCCGCTGTCATTGATTTCTCTACTGGCGATACCTCAAGCGATGCGTGCGTTTAAGTATCTGCAGAGTGGAAAGAGTCGCCAGGAGCTGGCGCAGGGTTTGCGGGCTACATCGGCGCTCCACATGTATTTCGGGTTACTGCTGGCAATTGGAATCGGGGTGGGGAGCTTTTTATAAACCTTTCCTTAGAAGCTGTTTTTTTACCCCTCCCCTGATGCTTCATTCGTCCTTCACGAATTCAGCATGACAATGCCTGTTCTGTCATTCTGAAGGGAGTGCTAACGACCGAAAAATCTTGGGGGTGGGGGATAGCCGTTCGTGCACTTCGTCATGCTCAGGATGTGCGGATATTAACCAAGCCGTTCATGGTAAAGTTACAAGAGCCGTTCGTGGATGAGTCCCGACAAGTCGGGAAACCATAGCGGCAGGCGGAGTATTTAAACACACCTTTCCCGTTCGTTTGACTCTTTCCCGACCTATCGGGACTATTTTACTTCAATTCCCCGTTCCCGTTAAAGACATAGCAGAAGAGCGGGGATAGCCCGTAAACAGCCCGGTTTACCTTTTTCTTTAGCGAGCACCTGCCTGCTCTCCCATCTTCCAGCTCTATAATATATCCGTTTCCTTCAGCTATCTTTTTGTATTCTGTGAGGGTCAGTTCTCCCCACCAGTTTTGTGAAATCCCATTGAAATATTTATAGTCTACTTCCGATATCAGTTCTCCATCATAATTGTATAGTCTTCCCCGGCTCATTTGTTTCCCTTCTTGTAATAAGATTATAGTATTACCAGATTGTTGCGGTGTATGACTTCTGCCCCCGAATCATGCCCCAGTAAATCGGCAATCTGTTTTGAATGCGCTCCCATAATTGTTTCGACCTCAGCGGAGCTGTAGTTAGTTATGCCGCAGCCGATGCGATCACCTGCGGCATCGAATATGTTGACGATATCACCCCTCTGATATTTACCCTGACTTGCACGTATGCCTGCCGCCAGCAGACTGCTGTTCCTTTGCTTCAGGGCGGTAGCCGCACCCTCATCAATAGTCAGCTTTCCCTTTATGCAAAGCCCGCTTACCAGCCAGCGTTTTCGGCTGTCTATATGCTTTTGTACTGGAAGAAAGCGTGTGCCTATTTCCTCTCCGGCAGCAATTCGTGTCAGGACATCCTTTTCACGGCCATCCGCAATTATTACTGTGATGCCGGATGAGGTGGCCAGCTTAGCTGCTTCTATCTTGGTTATCATTCCTCCGGTGCCTACGTGGCTGCCGGCATCTCCTGCCAGGCTTTCGATTTCCGGCGTTATTTTATCCACCTGTTTTATAAGCGTGGCATCGGGGTTGCGGCGTGGGTCTGCAGTATATAATCCTCCAATATCGGTGAGTATCAGGAGAAGGTCGGCATCTATCAGGTTGGCCACCATTGCCGAGAGGTTGTCATTGTCACCGAACCTGGCTTCCTGCAGTTCATCGATAGCCACCACATCGTTTTCGTTGATGATGCCGATGACTTTCAGCTCTATCAGGTTCAACAGTGTATTGCGTGCATTGAGGTAGCCGGTTCTGTTGGAGAGGTCTGCTTTGGTAAGCAGTGCCTGCGCTATGATGATATTATGCCTGTCGAATAGCTGTTCATAAACGTTCATCAATCGGCTCTGCCCGATAGCCGCCAGCACCTGTCGGTAGGGGACACCCTTGATGCCGTCGGTCTGCTTCAGTTTGTATTTCCCCGCGGCGATAGCCCCGGAAGTAACCAGGATAATTTCCAGACCCTGTTTATGCAGTTCGGCAATCTGGGAAACGAGCGATGACATCATAGCGGTATCCAGACACTGGCTACCGCCGGTCAGCAAGTTCGAGCCCAGTTTTATTACTATTCTTTTATAATGCATGTTATTCATTATTTAACGCCTGTATATTTGCATCATTATAGCAATGCGGGGCAACTTGGACAAGAAGAGGGGGTGTGCTAAAATTTACTGAAGGGCTAGTTCGTTACGGCTAGCCCTAAAGGCGTTTGTAAAAAGGACAGAAATTTGAAAGGGTTACTGGGGCTCGTATCGGAGATACCTGAGTACAGGCATCTTTCAGACAATATAAAAGCACAGCAGGGAATCAGCAGGGTGACGGTATTAAATGCTGCCAAGCCCTACCTGATAGCTGCCCTTTGGAATGAATTGAGGGTGCCCGTTATTGTAATAACAGCCCAGCCGGATAATGCCAGCAGGTTGAAGGACCAGTTGACTGCATGGTATGGCTCGGATGATAACATCGAACTTTTCCCCGAGCCGGACACGCTACCTTATCAAAGAGTGACATCGGATAATTTTAATGAGATGGAAAGAATCCGATTGCTCTCGACATTATCGGAATATGAGAGCGGCAGAATTCCATCGCTATATGTAATATCTGCCCATGCGCTGATGCAGAAGGTTCCTGCGCTTGCCGATTTCAGTTCATCATTCCACACGATTAAGCTGGGCATGCAGGCAGAACCCTTCGAGCTTTTAAAAAAATGGCAGGCTCTGGGCTACAGAAGCGAGAGCATAGTGGAGCTGCCGGGTACTATGAGCCATCGTGGAGGCATAGTGGATATCTATCCGCTGACATCTGACAGGCCGGTCAGGATGGAATTCATGGGTAATATCATAGACAGTTTGCGTTTCTTCGATGTGGCAACGCAGCGTTCTCTGGAGGCTGTATCCAGCATTGAAATCGGGCTGGCAACGGAGCTGGTTGCGCCGCTTTCCATCGGTCAGTCCGAACTGGAGAAAATAATCAAAGGAATTGACTTTACTGGCTGCAACGCCGTGGTAAAACAACAGTTCCGGCAGGATTTGAATATGTTTGCGGATAAGCAGACACCCGCTGGAAAGCAATTTTATGCTCCGCTGTTTAATACAGGCAATGTACTGGATTATCTGCCGCAGGATTCTTTGATTATCCTCGATGAGGAAAGGGATATCCTTCAGACAATCGAGTCTCGGGATGCAGAAGCAGAGCAATTGAAGCAGGATAAACTGGGGAAGGGGGAATTGCCGCTTAACTATCCGTCCCCTTATTTCAAACCATCTGAGGTGGAAAGTCGTTTAAAAGAGAGGCACAGGTTGATGCTGGCGGCGTGGGGGGAGGAAAACCGCCTTGCTTTTTCATCCGTGCAAAATTTCGGGGGTAACCTGCCCGCCCTGGTGGATGAGATCAAGAGTCTTCTGTCATCTCAAAACAGGGTGGTTATAATTACCCATCAAGCCAACCGCCTGTCGGAATTGCTGGCGGATGAGAATATCTTCCCTGCCAATCCTGACGGTGAAGCAGGATATCTGCCCGGCGCTGGTGAGTTAGTGATTATCAACGGTGCGGTGACGGATGGGTGGATAATGAGTGGCAATACATATTTATTTACCGATGCCGAGGTCTTCGGGTTTATCAAGCAGCGCAGATACGCCAAGAAGCATCCCGCAGCTAAAAATAAACTCTATGAGGATATCAATCCGGGTGATTATGTAGTGCATATAGAGCATGGCATCGGCAGGTTTACCGGCATTACAAAATTGGCGGGTGTTTCTCCTGCTATCGAATATATGGTTTTGGAGTATGCCGGGGGTGATAGATTATATGTTCCGGTTGACCAGGTCGACCGTGTCAGTCGCTATATAGGCGGCAGCGACAGGACCCCTGTTTTGAACAGGCTGGGAACACAGGATTGGACGAAGGCCAGGCAGAAAGCGAAGAAAGCGGTCGAAGAGGTGGCTGAGGAATTGCTGAACCTCTATGCGGCAAGAGAAGTGGCTTCGGGTTTTGCTTTTTCCCCGGATACAATCTGGCAGCAGGAGATGGAAGCGTCATTCCCATATGTGGAAACCCCTGACCAGATGACTGTGCAGGAAGAAGTAAAGGCAGATATGGCTAAACCCAGGCCGATGGACCGGTTGATAATGGGGGATGTCGGCTATGGAAAAACGGAAGTGGCTTTGCGTGCCGCTTTCAAGGCGGTTATGGATAACAAGCAGGTGGCAGTGCTGGTGCCGACTACTGTGCTTGCCGAACAGCATTTTGTTACTTTTACTCAGAGGTTAAAGGCGTTCCCTGTTAGAGTTGAAGTCCTGAGCCGTTTTCGCACTCATAAACAGCAGCAGGATATAGTCAGGGGGCTAGCTGAAGGGGCGGTGGATATATGCATCGGCACCCACCGCCTCATACAGAAGGATGTTGTCTTTAAGGACCTGGGTTTGCTTATAATCGATGAAGAGCAGCGGTTCGGAGTAAATCACAAAGAGTATTTAAAAAATATCAGGAAGGAAGTGGATGTACTGGCTATGAGTGCCACCCCCATCCCGCGTACCCTGCATATGTCGCTGGCGGGGGTGCGGGATATGAGCATTATCGAAACCCCTCCCGACGAAAGGCTGCCTGTGCGTACCTATGTTGCCGAGTATGACGGCCAGCTGGTCAAGGAAGCTATTATGAAGGAGCTCGAGCGGAATGGGCAGGTGTTTTTCGTGCATAATCGAGTTCAGAGCATCAGGATGATAGAGGGAAAGGTGAGGGAGCTGGTTCCGTCTGCCAGGATTGCCGTTGCTCATGGGCGTATGACTGAAGGCGAACTGGAAGCCGTGATGGCTGATTTCGCACGAGGGGCAATTGATATACTGGTCTGTACTACTATTATCGAATCCGGGCTGGATGTACCCAATGCCAATACCTTAATTGTCAATCAGGCCGATAGGTTTGGTTTAACCCAGCTTTATCAATTGAGGGGCAGGGTAGGGCGGGGGGCTAACCTTGCATATGCCTATTTTCTTTATGATAAGGGGAAGCGTATCACCGGGGAAGCCCGGCAGCGTTTGAATGTTATCTATGAAGCTACGGAGCTTGGTGCAGGTATGAATATTGCCATGAAAGACCTGGAAATCAGGGGGGCGGGGAATTTGCTGGGAGTTAAACAGAGCGGGCATATAAATGCTGTAGGCTTCAGTTTATATACCCGATTGCTTGCCGAAGCAGTGGAGGATATAAGGTACCGTCAGAGAGGGGAGAAGGCTCCAAGAACCAGGCACCTTCCTCAGACGACTGTAGATTTACCGCTCGCTGCTTTTATCCCTGAGGAATATGTACCCGATGTTTCCGTCAGATTGAGGCTATATCACAGGATGGCGGATATTAAAGATGAAGACGAGTTGGGGAATCTTGCTGCGGAGTTCGAAGACCGCTTTGGCCCGGCGCCGCTTGAAGTAAAAAACCTGCTGTTCGTGGTGAATATCAGGTTGAAAGCCGTGAAGGCAGGGGTTAGATCGGTGGCTACGGAGGATAGTCGAATTGTCCTTCGGCTGGTCGATGGCTTGCAGCTGGACAGACAAAAAACGGCGAAGCTTCCCGGGAGTGGCATCACCATGGGCAGAACGCAGTTGAACATCGAATACAAAAGATTCGGTAAAGATTGGGGGAAAAAGCTGGAACAGGTGCTGGATACACTGAAGTTAACATAAAAATAACACGCATAAGAGCTCTGGTTACATTTCGGGGGATAACCCACCTGAACGTTTTTGAATTATCGCTCTTGAGTTTTTCTCTGTAATCTAAATCTTCTCGTATTCACTACTCAGGCCGGCATTATACGAGGGCATCCCTCTTTTTTACGCACTGAAATGCGGCAGAATCGATGGCTCATAATTATTGCTGTCGAAAGAGGGTGATTTCCCGAGAGATGTAACTATTGGCCGGGAAATTTTTGTGTCTGAATCAGTGTGATTCAAATAGATTTATACTTCCCTAACATGAATACCCCGACCATTAGGTCGAGGGGAGTTTATTCTATTCGGTCTGCCCCGTACGCGTCTTTATCGGGGTTTTCTTGCCGTCATCGTCTACGGCAACAAAGGTAATCCTGGTCTCGAAGAGAACCTCATCGACATCCTCATTTTCTCTGGTCCCGAATGTGCGGACGTTGTACTGTACCGAGGTTCTCCCCAGATAATTAAGGGTAATCACAAAGCGCATGATTTCACCCAGTTCAACCGCTTTTCTAAATACGACATTATCCAGAGCAATCGTGAGGAAGTTGTTCCCGGGAAATTCCAGACTGGCTGTGATATAAGCAAACTCATCTATCCATTTAAGGGTATTGCCGCCGAAGAGTTTGCCATGATGATTCAGGTGTTCGGGGAGAATCAGTTTGTAGTATTCCATACGAAATGCTAGCACAAATTGCAGAATATTGTCCAGCAACCGTGCCAGCCGTTCGATTTTCAAAGAAAGACGGAACTCCCCCACCAACGCCGATTCATGTGCTATAATCACTGCAATAATCATTAATCTGGAGGATAATATGAATGTCGTAGCTATTATGGCCAGCCCCAGATTGCATGGGAACACCAGCTACCTCGTCGACCAGGCATTGAACGAAGCCGGAAAGCTGGGGGTGAGCACCGAAAAGATAGCCCTCAGCCAGCATACAATTCATCCCTGCGATGGGCATGTCAACTGCGCATCCCTAAGTAAATGTGCCCATCAGGACGATGCAGTCGCTATACTCGATAAATTTCGTAAAGCCGATGCCGTGATTCTGGCAACGCCAGTTTACTACTATAACGCTACCGCCCAGATGAAAGCCTTCATCGACAGGAATTATTTCTTTTACATGCATGAAATATCGTATAATGCTAAGGCTGCCGGAATTATTGTAGTCGCAGAGGAATCGGGGCTGGAAGATACGGTAAGAACTCTGAGTCTATTCCTTAGTGGAATGAATGTTCCCGAAGATAAAAGATTTGTCGTCAGCGGTTTGGCTTTCGAACCAAACGATGCGAAACAGAATCCTGCACTGGTGGGTGCCGCCTGCAAAATGGGGTGGCAGCTGGCAGAAAGTATAAAAAAATAGATGGGGAAAGGAAGAACAGAAATAGGGATGACCCCGCTTTCGGCTCTATGATTTGCAGCCATGGCAGCATCTGATATAATTGGTGGCGATG
>CAZJVO010000070.1:0-7499 GCA_964549815.1 uncultured Dehalococcoidales bacterium
CAATTATGGCTGCCGAAATAGAGGGATATAACTACGAGAGGTTTATCGACCGCATAGTTCGCCTCGCTGCACACAGGCATCCCATTTGGGGGAGATAAAAGACCCTCGAAGCCCTGAATAAGCTATATGAGCTGCAGAAGAAGGCAAGAGGGTAAGTTCAGGATGATAGTTTATAACTTGTAAGCCGATTGATGCTTATGTTAGCTTCGGCTGCCTGTATTGCAATACCCCTGTGCAAATCCTCGGAAGTAGTATACTGAGCTTACCCGAATAATCTCTGGCTGCCAGTATTTGGAGAGCAGGTACATGATTAGTTCCCATATCTGCAACTGTAGTCGCTACACATCCTTAATCTCTTACAAGGCCTCCCGTTGCTCTTGTTAACCAGCTCGAGCTGAAAATTCAACACACAATCACACATACTCGTTATTTTCATCAGAACATGCAGGGTGTTCATCTTTAAATATATCGCTTTTCATTATTCCACTTCATATGAATTACTTCTCTATCTCCTTATGTCAATCCCCATCCTTCTACACTATTGACATCACCCACTCTCAACCTTAGAATAGATAGGCACAGGGGCAGGAGACAGATTTTCGATGACAAAAAAGCCGGATTTGCTGATTTTAGTGCTCGTTTGGGAGTTTTTATCTGCCTTTATAGCTTTAATAGGGCTGGTCATTATTGCTGTTGTAGCCTTTCCCAGTACTACCGTGTCGATGTGGGGTTCCGCCATACCCGGCGTCATCTTCGGTTTGAGTATCGGCATTCTGATACTCATATCTTATATTATAATTGCCATAATAGCCGCTGTGGGTATAATTCAAAATCGTGAATGGGGAAGAATTATGGCTATTGTGCATGCCGGACTCAGTATTTTTGCTCCCCCGGTGGGGACAGTAGTCGGTGTATTGATAATAGTTTATCTCCTCCGGCCCGATGTAGAGGCATTCTTCAAATCAAGCAAGGGACATCCTGCATAAGATAAATCCTTTATACCTTGCGTATCAAGGTGGAGAGTAAAATAAAAGGGAGATGATTCTCACCCCCCTTTTTAAAATTCCACTGATAATGTACAGTATCAAACACCATTCTTAATTACTTTATTTCTCAACGTGCCAACGGAATCGATCTTGATTTCCACCACATCCCCTGGATACATCGGTCCGATGCCGCTCGGAGTGCCAGTGGCAATGATATCCCCCGGCAGCAATGTCATAACATTGGATATGAAATTGATGATTTCGGGAACAGTATAGATGAGGTCACAGGTATTCCCTTTTTGCTTCAGCTTGCCATTCAGATAGGTCTCGATATTGATATCAGCATGGTCGAGGTCCGTTTCTATCCAGGGACCAATGGCAGCAAAGGTATCAAAACCCTTGGCTCTGGTCCATTGCACATCAACCTTCTGTAAATCTCTGGCGGTAATATCGTTAAAACAGGCATAACCCAGCACATAATTCATAGCATCTTCTTTGGATATACGCCAGCCTGCCTTTTTGATTACCACTGCCACCTCTCCTTCGTAGTCCACCCTCGTGGAGGCAGATGGATAAATAATATCATCATCAGGACCGATAACCGCCGTCGACGGCTTTAAAAAAGTAAGGGGGGAATTGGGAAGCGGCATATCCATCTCTTTGGCATGCGAGTGGTAATTCAATCCCATAGCAATAATTTTGGATGGCTCGCAGGGAGCTAAAAGTTTTACCTCCTCCAGTGAATAGAATTCCTGCGTCGGTTCGAGATATTTGAATGGCTTGCCTTCATATTTCTGAACTGTATGGTCGTTCAACACCCCATATTCTTTTTTTCCGCTGATTTCAAAACGTACGTATCTCATAAAAAAGTATTTTAATCCAAACACCTGTTCAATGCAAACCAGATTTGTGCGGTGTCCAATAATTTTGAAATCCAAATACGATGGAGACGCAGTGCCTTTTCCCTTGACACGGCTTAAGGCTGATTGATAAACTGTTGTGTTGCTTCTTTGGTATGCTTACCCCTTTTTGGTAGGAGTAAAATGTCATCGGAAAAACTTGAACACGGCATGGTATCTATTTTTACCGGCGACGGCAAAGGGAAAACGTCTGCTGCCATAGGTATCGCCACCAGGGCAGCAGGGCACGGGTTAAGGGTCTTTATAGTTTTTTTTATGAAAGCCGACAATTACGTCCATGGAGAAAGGACCTCCCTTTCATCGATTCCCAATATAAAATTCGAAAGCTTCGGAGGCAAGGACTGGGTGGATAAAAATAATATCAATTCTGAAGACATCGAGCAGGCAAAACAAGGATTTAACACTGCAAGAGAATCCATGCTCAGCGGAGAGTATGATGTAGTTATTCTGGATGAGATTAACCCTGCTGTTTCCTTCGGGCTTATCCCTGCGGATAAAGTCCTCGAGCTTATAAAAGAGAAACCCTCTAATGTGGAGCTTATACTTACCGGAAGAAATGCCGATGCCAGAGTGGTGCAGGCAGCGGATATGGTAACGGAAATGCTGGCGATAAAACACCCCTATAATAACGGTATTCAAGCGCGTAGAGGTATTGATTATTAAGCAGTTTTAGGTTTTAATTATTAAAAATTCCTGGAGGGTATCATGAAACTAACTTTGAGTGTAATAAAAGCAGATATCGGCGGCTTCGTTGGCCATTCCGATTCACATCCTCAAATATTAGAATCTGCGAAAGAAAGCCTTAAACAAGCCAGGGCAGATGGCCTGCTTATCGATTATCATGTAACCAAGTGCGGGGATGACCTGCAATTGATAATGACCCATAAGCTGGGCGTTGGCAACGAAAAGATTCACAAGATGGCATGGGATACCTTTGTTAAAGGCACTGAAATCGCCAAAAAATTAAAGCTATACGGTGCCGGACAGGACCTCCTGGCCGATGCCTTCTCCGGCAATGTTAAAGGTATGGGGCCCGGTGTCGCCGAGATGGAAATCAATGAGCGCACCTCGGAGCCGGTCATTATCTTCATGGCCGACAAAACATCTTCAGGCGCATGGAATATGCCTCTGTACAAGATGTTTGCCGACCCATTCAACACCATCGGATTGGTCATTGCCCCCAATATGCACAAGGGATTTTCATTCGAAGTCCACGATGTCAAAGAGCATAAGAAGGTAAATTTCAATGCTCCAGAAGAAATCTATGACCTGCTCGTGCTTATCGGTGCCCCTTCCCACTATGCGGTAAAATCAGTCTCCAGCAGAGATACCGGTGAAATCGCTGCGGTATCCTCCACTCAAAAGCTTTCGCTTATTGCCGGTCGCTATGTCGGCAAAGATGACCCTGTCTGCATCGTCCGCTGCCAGGGTTCTTTTCCAGCTGTAGGCGAGGTTCTGGAGCCGTTCACACACCCTGCGATTGTTGAGGGCTGGATGCGTGGTTCCCACAACGGGCCTTTAATGCCAGTTTCGGTTGCCGATAGCGTTCCTACCCGATTCGATGGGCCTCCTCGGGTAACCGCCCTCGGATTCCAGCTTGCCGATGGTATACTGATTGGTCCTCGCGACATGTTTGCCGATATTTCGTTCGATGATGCCAGAAAAAAAGCAAACTGGGCTGCTGAATACCTGCGACGCCACGGGCCTTTCGAGCCGCATCGTTTACCGCTGGAAGAAATGGAATATACCACCATGCCGCAGGTAATGGATAAGCTCAAGGGAAGGTTTACAACCCTGGAGGAGTAGATGCCCAGGCTTCTCATTGCTACCAATAACCAGGGCAAGCTGGCTGAGCTCAAACTTGTCTTTCGAAGCCTGCCCTGTGAGATAGTTTCACCATATGAGATAGGTATAGATTTGAATGTGGCTGAAACAGGCTCTACGTTTGAAGAGAACGCTACATTGAAATCCATCGCCTTTGCCAGAGCCAGCAACTTGCTGACGCTGGCGGATGATTCGGGACTGGAGGTGGAGGCGTTGGGGGGCAAACCAGGAGTCCTCTCCGCACGATATGCCGGCGAAAAGGCAACGGATAGCGACAGGGTTAATTTCCTGCTTGCCCAGATGAAGAACATACCTGAGGAGAAAAGGCAGGCAAGATTTCGCAGCGTTATTGCCATAACTACGCCGCAGGATTGGCATACAGAGATATGCGCAGGAGAATGCGCAGGTGTAATCACCTTCGAGCCGAGCGGAGAAAACGGCTTCGGTTATGACCCTGTTTTTTTCCTGCCGCAATTAGGGAAAACAATGGCAGAGATTCCCAGAGATATTAAAAACGGCCTCAGCCATCGCGGCATTGCAGCCAGGAATGCTATACCGATACTGAATAATATGTTAAGTATTCTGAAATATGCTTAAAATCACTTGTTAAACTGCTCTTTTTTGTTATATACTACACCACACTACAAAATATCGGGGGTGCAATATGAAACTAACCTGTCTTCAGGAAAACCTTAACCGAGGATTGCTCTGCGTCGGTAGAGCCGCAGCCACCAGGACTACTCTCCCCATCACCAATAACGTGCTTCTAGCAACAGATGAGGGGCGTTTGAAACTGGTAGCTACCAATCTAGAAATGGCAATTACATACTGGCTCGGCGCCAAAGTCGAAGCCGAAGGTGCAATTACCGTCCCTGCCAAATTACTGAATGAATTTGTGGCATCTCTGCCCAGTGATAAAATCAATATCAGTCTTTCGCCACGCACAAAGACATTGCAGTTGAAATGTGCTCGTTTTGAGGCCCGGATAAGTGGGGTAGATGCTAAAGACTTTCCCCCGATACCCAACGTGGAGGATGGAATCATTACCAGTGTCGAAGCTGAGGCTCTGCGCAAAGGCATTGAAAAAGTCGTTTTTGCAGCAGCTGCGGATGAAGCGAGGCCAGTATTGACAGGCATTAACGCTGAATTCGAAGGAAGCACATTAACACTGGCAGCCGCCGATGGTTTCAGATTGGCGGTATACAAGATGCCGCTGGCCACGCCGGTCGAAAAGAAGACTACAGCCATTATTCCCGCCAAAACTCTGGCAGAACTGAACAAAATGGTTACAGAACAGGAAGAGCCAGTCGAAATCAGGTTGAACACAGGCAAGGGACAGATTCTGTTCAAGCTCAAAGATATCGAGCTTGTATCCCAGCTGGTACAGGGCTCCTTCCCACAATATTCCCAGCTTATTCCTCAAAGTTCTACTACCCGTGCTGTAGTGGATATTGCGCAATTTTTAAGAGCCACCAGGACGGCAAGCATCTTCGCCAGAGATGGTAGTAATATCATCAGGCTTGTCATCACCCCAGGAGTCAAGGAAATGCCAGGCAAACTGACCGTTTCAGCACGTTCGGAAGAAATCGGAGATAATGTGGGCGAAGTTGATGCATTGGTTCAAGGAGAAGAAGCTAAAATAGCCTTTAACAGCAAGTATCTTATGGATATCCTGTATGTTCTTCATGATAGTTCACAGGTCGCTCTGGAGGTAACCAGCCCCTCCAGCCCCGGCGTCTTCCGCCCGGTGGGATTGGATAATTATATTCATGTTGTAATGCCTATGTTTGTTCAATGGGATTAAAAATTTACGTTTAAAATTTATTTATTGACTAATGTGTCTAGCTTAAAAACTAGGCACATTTTTTATATAGAAACATCTGATTTTCAATATATTTTCCCGATTTTATCTGAATCTCAATTTAAAAAAGTTCTTGATATTCCACCTGAGATAAGAATGGTATTCAAAATAAAGTCTGCACATTTTCAATCATCCCCAACAAGTTTGTTGAATTTTTTAAATATATATTATAAGGGATTACTGGCAGCATGAAAGGTTTGGTATCCATTTTTGACATCCGATATCATAAAAAGTAAGGCTGTACACCACAGCTTCTTTTACTCCTTCATAGACCATTGAGTTGAAAAATGTTAAGCTTATACTAAATCTCATGGTACGATTTTTTATATGCCACTTTACAAGGAGAGAAAAAATGAAAACCATACAAGTTCAAATGTTAGACCATAACGTCAGTTCTGACTGGTGGAAAGAAATAATTCAGCATTTTGTAAAACAAGGAGATGAATTTGAAATCCGTTGCTGGAATGAAGAACACGATGAAATTAAAAAGGCTTTGACTTATGGTAGTCTTTTTCAGGATGGGAGTAATTATGAAACATCAATTAAAGGTATAGTAACAGAACAAATGATAAAAGAACTTTTTATTATGCCTGAACCAACGGACAAAACGATTTATAATAAAATGACAGATTTTTTTACACTTTTTGTCAAAAACAAGATTTTTAGTGAACATTATGGCACTGAATTGTATTTGTTTAATGTATCAACTGATGACGTAAAAGTTTTTAGAGAAATTATGTCCCTATATTGGGAAAGCTTCAGTATTTCAATAGAAGAACAAAGTAGTAACTACCAATGATATATTTTATTGTAAAGCAATTATAGTAAAGAACGGAAATCAGTAGATAATCTGCATTCCGTTCTTTTTAAAAATCTAGGGAACATTAAATACTTACATGACAATATTGCTACGTTCATTTATACTGTTATTCTGTAAACGAAAAGTGCCCGACTTAAAAAGCCAGGCACTTTATTATACAATCACATGATTAGCATTGACATTTATCAATGCCAAATTAAAGTAAAAATCCAAATATCTTAATTCACTATCGGCCGCCCGTATTTATCGGTAAACTTGCCCATTAATGCCATAATAAAATCAACCAAAGCCCATATACCAGTAGCCATGATAAGTATATACCCGAATGTAAAAATACTGGTTATCCAACCAAGTATAGTTATTGCCGCCATGGCAATACCAGTGCCGATTTTTCCAGTATAAAATCTATGAACGCCCAGCGTTCCAAGGAAGAAGGCCAGAAGGGCAACTACTATTTTAGATTTATCAGAAACTCCGTAACCTGCCATACCGTATTGATTCGGCGGATACTGCGGATATGGTTGTGGCGGATACTGCGGATTTGGTTGTGGCGGATATTGAGGATTGGGATATGACGGCGGTTGATATTGTGGCGGCTGATACGGCGGCACTTTATTTGGGTTAATAATAACCCCGCAATGTACACATATATCCGGATTACCAATTAATTCTTTTCCACAGTTGCTGCAAAATGCCATATATCCTCCCTCCTTTTATTTAAAAAGAACCCACTCGCTCCACTTTCACAGTTATATATCTGCCATTAACCCAACCTGATGCTTATATATAACTACACTGTCATTATACATATACAGAAAGCTAAAAATCAATAATAATTTCATTGATTTTTATATTATTCAACCCGATTTTTAATGATTATGAATAAAGTATTAATTCTATGGCATTATGCGTTATGTTAAGAAAACTTCCTCGACCTCACGGTCGGGGTATTAAGTTCGGCAAGATAAAGCATAAAAACCCCGGTGTTCCCCGGGGTTTTTATATTCTGTTAAAATTTCATTTTCAGCATATTCTGCAAATTACAGAACGGCCATTATTCTTTTTTTTCTTTTTCTTCTACCTTTGGC
>CAZJVO010000071.1:0-7481 GCA_964549815.1 uncultured Dehalococcoidales bacterium
GAAAGGGCTGTCCCGATATCGGGACAGCCCTTTTAATTTGAATTGCGATCATCGCCTGTTAAATCTTGATAAAAAATACTGCTATCACGGCGCCTGCCAGCAAGCCGCTAATAATAAATAATGTGATTTCCGACCAATCCGTTACTGCTTCCGTTACTATTTGAGTTATTGTAGTCGTATTGTTGGCTACCTGTGGCACAGTCGCAGTCATCCTAGTAGAAGTCGTTGCTGTTATTGTGGAAGTTACCACAGAAGTTGTACTCTGTGTTTCCGTTATTGTGACCTGTGAAGTATCCGTTACGGTAGTAAACTGTAATAAAGTTACTGTACCTGAAGTTACGGTTGTCGTCCACGTGGTTTCTCCGTATACAGTGGAAGTCGCAGTTACAGATACGGTTGTAGTTGTATTCGTAATATGGCCGGCACTTACCGGTAAAATCGTACCCATAAAAACACTAGCTATTAATACCAGGGGTATTAATATACTAACTATCTTCATTTTCATTTATATCACTTCTATCCTTCCCTCTTATAAAATCTTCTTGACGATTATTACAATAACTGCAATGCCGACCCCGGTTGCCGCAAGCATAAAAATAATAATGAGCAGCCAGTTGGTGGTCTGTTCATCTTCAGTCTGTGTTACTACGGATGTATGATTGGTTGTTTGAGTTGTTGTTACTGTAACCGTTACCGGCAGGGTTTCGGTTACCGTCGCTAATTGTGTCGAGGTTGCCCTATGTGTTTCGGTCGCTGTGACAGCCTGCGTTTCGTGAGCTGCCCTGGTTGACAACGATGTGACAGTAGATGCCGGCTCGAAAGCAGTTTTTGTGTTTACGATGGTTTCTGTGGTAGTGGTGGTAGCTACGGTCGTAGTAATAGTAATAGTCGTCGAAACCCACTGAGCCGGATAAGCGCCGACCGGTAGTACAGTTCCCAGCATCATCGAAAACATCAATACAAGTGGAATGATTAGCAAAAATATTTTCTTTACCATTCTTTCAACTCCAGTATAAAAATACAAGCTAGCAAACTAAAGTGCTATCTCAAATACTAATATGAAATAGGCATGAAGTCAATATGTTATCAGTAATAAAACATATATTTTTACTATCATCGATAACCAAGATATTTGATATAAAGAGGAGTCCGTGAAATACTACACGGACTCCTTATTTTTTGTATTCTATATGGTTTCTACACCTTCCTGATTATTATGGTAACTATCAATCCTCCTGCCAGCAAGCCGGCCACCGCAATAATGATTATCACCGGCCAATCCGTAGTTTCTTCTGTTTGCGTTAGTGTCGTTGTAGCCGTATAACTCACAGTTTGCGGAACCGTAACCGTGAACGTTAAAGACTGCGTATCGGTGGTTGTTACCGATTGCGTCGATGTACTGGTTGAAGTGTTAGTCGATGTTATCGATTGGGTTTCGGTTAGAGTCGTCGGATTCAAAAGCGTTACGGTATCCGTATCCGTGGTAGTCGAAGTGCTCGTTTCGGTCAGAGTTACTACTTCAGTGCCTATCCACATTTCCGTAGCGGTAGCAGTTGTGGTTGATGTCTCAGTCGTTGTCGCAGTTGTCGTCAGGCTGGTCGTGGCAGTTGTCGTTTCGGTTTCCACCGCAGTTGTTGTCGAAGTTGTGGTCGAGGTTGCAGTTACTGTCGTAACCGATGATGCCGGATTATAGGTATAAGATATGGCTTCAGTTAGAGCATTGGAAGAATCGATACGCCCAGGAACATTGCAAACAGTACTATTCTCGCTCCAGTAATTATAAGTGGCATCGAGTGTGCCCGTACCTGCTGTATTTTCGAAATAAACTCCCCAGGTAGAATCGGTTATATTGTTATAGCTGAAATAAATCTCAGATGGATCAACCGCGGAACCTATCTGAACTCCCAGGGAATTCGATGACAAAGTATTGTAAATAAAAGTATTGTTACTGCTCGCATTTATACTAATACCAGTAGTACCAGCTCCATTGCCTGATATTTCATTACAGGAAATAATGTTGTTACTACCATTATCCATCCCAATACCTGTAGAGCAAGTAGATACAGTGTTACCGGCAATAGTATTATCGTTTGATAAAGAAGTAAGGGTTATTCCCATAGAGCTACCAGAACATGTGTTATCTATTATAATATTAGCATTCGAACTTCCCATATACACAATGTAGTTACTACCAGTAGCATAACTATTCTCACAAGTATTACCGGAAACAATGTTCGCATTCGATGAGGATAATTTAATTCCCATATCTGTAAAATAGCCGATATTGTTATCGGCTACAGTGCAGGAATTAGAAGAGGACAGTTCTACTCCAACTACAGAACTGATAATGTTGTTATTCATTATGGTGCAATAATCAGCACTATAGACATATATCGCCCTGCCGCTGCAGCTTATGGCGAAACCGTCTATGGTGACATTATCAGCGGTTATATTAAATACATTGCCGCTTGAGTTATTAATTACCACCTGTGCCGTTGTAGTATCGACCGCCGCTTTGATGGTTACGCTTTTACCAACTGTAAGCTCCGAGGATATGGAGTAATCTATAGCAGTAGTATTGCTGGTATCAACATCTGCCACAATGATGGTGTCGCCAGTGTTAGCGGCAGTTATAGCTTCAGAGATGGTTTGAAAAGGACTGCTGTAGCTTCCATCACCTGAACTGCCGACAGAACCATCAACATACCATGTTGTTGCTGCCATTACAGGTATCGAAGCCGTTAGGCACAGGCTTAACATTAACGACAGCGTTATCAGAATACCGAATATTTTCTTTCTCATTCAACTCTCCCTTAAATTTGATTTGATTTTATGCGTTTATAAAAATTGGCTAGATTCTAGCCTTAATCAGGCACGAAGTCAATAGATTTCCCGATAAATAAAATAGTAAGTTTTTTTATTTTTCGAAAAATCAAACGGTTTGATTCAAGTGATAAAATAATCCCCCGAACCATTTTACAGATTCGGGGGATTATAAATTTACGGCTTAAGCCTGACTATTTTTCGGCTTCCTTGGCTGCTTTTTTAGCCGCTTTTTTATCGGCAATGGACTTTATAATGTTTTCGCCTAATGGCTTGATGAAATCGGCTTCGTAATCCTCCACCCTGCCCTCATCACACAGTTTTGCCAGATTCGGGTCGACCGGAATTTTTGCAAGGAGCGGTGCATCGGCAGCCTTGACCATCATATCCGCCTGGCTGGCTCCGAAGAGTTCCACTTTCTTCTTCAGTTCGGGAATATAGATATAGCTCATGTTTTCAACGACACCCAGCACCGGCTTCTCCATATTTTTAGCCATGCTGAAGGCTTTACGAACAATCATCATCGCCAGGTCTTGCGGTGTATAGACAACCACAGCACCGGTTATGGGAATCGATTGCATCACAGTCAATGCGGCATCAGAAGTTCCCGGTGGCAGGTCGATTACCAGATAATCTAAATCCCCCCAGTGAACGTCCTGCCAGAACTGCTCGATAGCCTTGGCGATTAACGGCCCCCGCCAGATAACCGCATCATCTTCGGCAGGCAACAGAAGATTGATGGACATTACCCTGATGCCGGATTTGGATAAAACAGGCAGAATACCGGTCTCGTCGCCGGCAGGCCTATCGGTAACACCGAACATCTTGGGAACACTGGGACCGGTAATATCGGCATCCAGTATGCCAACATTATATCCCATCCTTCTTAAAGAGACGGCCGCCAATCCTGACACCAGAGATTTACCTACCCCTCCCTTGCCACTCATGACAGCAATCACATTCTTAACCTTGTTCAGCATGCCGGGCTTGACGTTTTCAAAGAGTACCTCCACCTCGCTGCCGCCGGCCATCTGCCCCACTATCTTGATTATTTTGGCTTTCAGAACACCCTGAACAAGAGCGGTCATTCCCGCTGCAGCCAGAGTTAAACTGACCTTGTTTTCCGTAATCTTGACATCCATTATCAAGTTCATGCTACCTACGGTTCTGGTAAGACCCGGAATCACCAGTTCCTTGAGTTCCTGCCTTATCTGCTCCTCAGTTACCATTAAATACCCTCCATTTGCGTTAAGATTTTATAATATTCCATATATAATACAGTTTATCTCCTATTTATACCACCTTTAAGATTGCCCTTACATCTGAGCCGCATTTCATCACATATTCTGTCGCAGGATTGCATAACTTCTTGGTGCGATGTTTTCCGTCTGGGACAATTTTCAGGAACATGCCTTATGATATGCTCACTGGAAATATACCATTTGTGCCCCTTCGGACAGTCGAACTGCCTTATTGCTGCCACTTCGAAATTACCGCCCTCTATAACTATAGCTTTCCCGTTCAACAGTGCATCAGCAATTCCCTTTCGTGCTGAATCCAGTATGCGGGAGAATGTGGTGCGGGATACGTTCATTTCCTGCGCACACTCTTCGAGCTCCAGTTCTTCAATATCTTTCAGGCGAACGGCTTCCAACTCCTCAATGGTAAGCCTGACCTCCCCAGAGGAGGGAGTTCCTTGTGGAGCAAAGCACGTTACCTGTGGAATAAAGCCCACCCTGCGGCATAAAGGCTGCCTGCCCATTATTCGCAAGACCTCTCGTAGATTTTAACAATTATTTTGCCCATATGACCGTTATTATAATAATACAGCATAGATAATGTCAATAACGAGGGAACGGGTTACATAGCCATATTGTCAATGCCTTATATAAATCTCTATAATACACTGATAAAAGATAAGGATAATGAGATAAGCAATGGATATAAAAGATCTCGAGCTGTTGGAGTTTCCCCGCATATGCGAAATAATAGCCGGATATTGTTCCTTTTCAATGAGCAGGGAAATGGCGTTGTCTTTATGTCCTTCCGCGGATATCGATGAAATAAAAAAACAGCTTACGGAATCGGCTGAGGCCAGAAAACTTATCGAAGAGGACAGCTCCGCATCGGCAAGCGGAGTGGAAGATATTCGGAATTATGCCGTTGCGGCGTCGCGCGGACAAATCCTGGACCCTAAAACACTCAGCCTGATTCGCACATCTTTACAGGTAATGCGCATACTGCGTACAAAGATTACAGAACACCAGGATTTATTTCCAATGTTATGTAAATACGCTTTCGATATCTCCGATTTTACCCCGATTGAAAAAGCTATCGACCATGCTATATCCCCTGAAGGCGAAATCCTTCCCAATGCTTCGGCAAAATTGATGTCAATACGGCACAACCAGCAGATAAAGAAGGCTGCCCTTATGAACACCTTGCAAGGACTGATATCGACAGGAACACAGCAGCATAACATACAGGAACCTATTATTACCGAGCGCGAAGGGCGTTATGTTATCCCGGTAAAAAGCGAATGCCGCAGAGATATCAACGGCATTGTTCATGATGTTTCCAATTCGGGAGCTACATTGTTCGTCGAACCTCTCCAGACGCTGGAGCTGGGTAACGCCCTTAAAGAAGAACAAATCGAAGAGAAACGGGAAATTGAGAGAATACTTACCGAAATCAGCGAGCTTATCGGGAGTGTCAGTGGAGATATTCTCGACAGCATCGAAGCGACTGCTGCTATAGACCTGGCACTGGCTAAAGCACATTTTGCGCGGCGTTTCAGGGCAAAGGAAGCTATTGTTTACAAACCAGATGAATCTTTACCTCCCGTTATCAAGCTGGACAGCGCCCACCATCCCCTGCTGGGAGATAGCGCAGTGCCGCTCAGCCTTGAGATAGGTAGTGATTTCTCCATTTTAACAATTACCGGCCCTAACACCGGGGGGAAAACGGTAGCTTTAAAGACAATCGGTTTATTGTGCTTGATGACACAGGCGGGATTGCCCATCCCTGCCGAATCCACCAGCAGGCTGCCGGTGCTCAACGGAATATATGCCGATATCGGCGATGAGCAGAGTATTCAGCATACACTATCCACTTTTAGCTGGCATATGAGTAACATCAGCCGAATCCTCAAAAAAATGCATGGATACAATCTTATTCTTCTGGATGAACTGGGAGCCAGCACAGACCCGAACGAGGGTTCAGCCTTAGCCCGAGCCATCCTGTTACATATACTTGCTTCGCACTCGCTGGCAGTCATAACCACCCACTATATAGATTTGAAGGTTTTTGCTCATGTAACACCAGGATTACAGAATGCCTCGTTCGACTTCGACCCGGAGACGATGAATCCCACCTATAAACTGACACTGGGGACGCCCGGCGGTTCCAACGCCATTGCTACCGCCGCTCATTTCGGATTGCCGTCAGAGGTAATAAGTACTGCCAGAAGCTCCCTACAGAAAGGCTCGCGGCAACTGGAAGAGCTTTTAACCAACCTCCAGCAGGAAAAACAGCGATTAGAAACTTTAAGCAGAGAATTGTCAGAAGAGAAAAGCACGTATCTTCGACAGAATAGAGAGCTAACTACGGAATTAAAGAAGTTCAGAGAGGAAAAACAGAGGTTAATGCAGAATGCCAGAGATTCCATCATCGAAGAGGTATCACGTTTGGAAAGGGAATTAAAAACCATCAGTGCTGCTCTAAGAAAAGAAAAATCCCAGAATGCCATAAAGAATGCCAGGCAAACCTCACAATCAGTTCGTCAACAGATGAGAGAAGGTATTCTATCGGAAGAAGAGGAGCCGCTACCGGAAGACGATTCGATAATAGCTGTCGGCGATAATGTGCTGATTAAGGAAGTCGGAGTTAAAGCAAGGGTAATTTCCATCAATGACAAGACCGGGCAGGTGGAAGTAGCTACCGGTTCAATGAGCTTTAAGACCGACAGGGACGGACTGCTAAAGCTATCGGGTGACGAGGTAAAGGACAAAACATATCAGATTCAGGTAAAGATTCCATTTAAGCAAATGTCGATGGAACTCGACCTGCGCGGCAAACGCGCCGATGAAGTAGAAGTACTGCTGGATAACTATTTGAATGACGCCGCCGTCAACAACCTCAAAAGGGTGCGGATCGTTCACGGCTACGGCACCGGAACGGTACGTTCGATTGTGCGCGACATGGCATCGCACCACCCACTGGTCAAGAACTTCGAAACCGTACCCGCAGGCGAGGGCGGGGATGGGGTGACAGTTATCAATTTGAGATAGAACTGTTACTTTGCTCAAGGATTGGGGAGTATGCCTGAATGCCCAACAGAATAATCAAGATAAACCAATCAAGGCGGCATAAGTAAGTATAGTTTTACATTCCAGCATCCCCAACCAGTTTTTGATGCCTTTATCGATACAGGATTAACTGATCGATGGTCATTTAGTTTACAGACTCTCGGATATAGTTGCCCGGTTGGATCTGATGGTAATAAAGATTAAATTTTAATTTTTATAAAGCATTTGATATGTGGTAAAAAATTAAGCTCCCCGACCAAGATTCGAACCTGGAACCTGGCAGTTATCCCGACCTGTCGGGACTCTACCGTTGAGTAATTAGCTTTTCAATGGCAGCTTTACTTTTGAGAG
>CAZJVO010000072.1:0-7472 GCA_964549815.1 uncultured Dehalococcoidales bacterium
TCGATTCTTATGTAAATAACGGATATATCACAGTTCCCGATAAGGTCTATATCGAGTTCGTCGATGAACTGATACAACCGGAGTAATTATTTTTGGAAGTATTAGCAGGAGAGACCAATGAAAAAGTTTATAACGATCCTTTTGGTTTTATTAATGGTAATATTATCGAGCCTTATGAGCGGTTGTGTGGTATCCGATTTAAAGGGATTGTTGGGTTTGGGAAAGGTAAAAGTTACCGATGCCTACTGCACTTACAGCATTACTCCTTCATTTCAGTACAACTTCACTCTAAAGAATAAAAACAGCGATGAAATCGACGCCGAATATAGCTGGTCGTTGAACGACCCGATGGCCGATGCCCCCGTATATCAGGGAACCGGAACGACAACCATAGGGGCTTCGGATACTGAAGAAATATCGATTACAGTTGAAAAGAACCAGTGGGAATCCGACCCGCGTGGGTACATAATGTACGTTACCATATATGAAAATGGCGAGGAAATCGGGTACTACCGCCAGCAGAAATCGACTTACGATTGGGATTACAGCGTTACCCCGCCCGTTAAAAGGAGCTCGAAACCGGATTATACTCACCTGTGGATAGACACGCTGGTAACGAAAGATGAGGAAGGCTATAAAATTACCGTCAGCGATATTATTTTTCTGCCGCCCGAAAGGACATCCGTGCTTGACCTGTCGAATATCGGAGTAAATTTATACGAAGGAAGCCCTTATAAGTACCCGCCTATCCCAATCTCAGAAGTAAACTCCTCTGATTCCCTGACACTATACGATTTAAGATTCTATGATAATGATAACGACGGGGAACTCAGCATCGGCGATTATTTTACAATCAACGAAGAAGCTCAGGGAGCTTTCATCGATTTCGAAAGCATAAATGAACCATCTATAAATATATATAACATAGATAATAATGCGGAAACCATCGAAGAAGAGAATCCCAATGCGATTTCTATTTCTGACGTTGGTTATGAAATAAACGAAGATATCGTTGATTTTTACATTGAATTCGATTCCCCGAATATACAGGATTTAATCGATATTAATTCAGTTAAAATCATTCACCCGGGAGAAGGTGGGGTCAGTACAATGGGAGTTGGGGCAAATGAATCCGACCTGACCGTTGAGGGCAATACTTACGAAGGCACAATCGACCTGTCAAGATTTGAAGATGAGTCTGACCCGCTTTACCTGTTCGTCTATCTGTCCGATGGCATAAATGAAGCTATGTGTGTTATCGGTAAAATTAATTAATACTTTTATAAAAGCCAGGGGGGCTTTGCAGCCCCCCTTCTCATTTGATTACTAATCTTTCTTGATTCCCAGTTTCTTATGCCCGAACGGCCACCAGCACCCCCTGCCAAATATGTTAGCAACGGATGGCAATAGAAACACAATTACAACAAATGTCTCCAGGAAAACACCGACAGCTACCGCAACACCCACCTGGAACATAGTCTGGATAGGTGATATCACCATAGCCAGGAAGGTGCCCCCCAGTATTAAACCGCATGCTACAATAACATAGCTTGTACTCATGATGGCACTGCGAATTGCTTCCTTCATCGGCTTATTCTCAGCCTCTTCACGTATACGCGACATCATAAATATATTGTAGTCGGCGCCAAGAGCTATCATCAAAACAAAGACGATAATAGGAACTACAAAGCCCACACCTACTTGCCCCAGAACATCCGTAAACAGCCACGATGATATTCCCATCGTGGCACCATAGGCAAAGGTAACGATAGCCAGTATAAATATCGGGGCAACCAAGCTCCTGAGTAGCAGGCATAATACCACAAACACACCTACCAGCACCACTACCATTATTCTGTTGAAATCGGTTTCCAGAACAGTTCGGACATCCAGCATAGCAGAAGTGGTACCCCCCACCGCAGATTCATCTGTGTTAAAATACTGGTATCCATTCTCTTTATGCAGGGCATCGCTTACTTTCTGTATCGTATCCATAGCCGTTTCGGAATATGGGTAATCATTCAGTGTTACCATCAGTTTCACGGCATTCCCATCGGGGGAAATAAAGGTACTGATTAACTGTCCCAGGTCAGGATATAACGACAACAGACTCTGGGGGATAAAATAAGGATTGCCTTGCTCCATAAAATACTGTACCAGACCTGTTAAAGATTGAACAAATTCGGTTATGTAAGTTTGGAAGCTAGCCTGCAAGGCAGCCAGAGCAGCCGCATCCATATTCTTCGGATCGATACTCCCCAGAGTAGTGCTCATATTATTCAGAATTGTTATAGCAGTAATATATGAGGGTTCCGCCGTAACTTCAGGGAAAGTGGTGCCAAGCTCGGTAAGATAAGCCCCCAGAAGCTGGAACATCTGCATAGTGTCAGAACTTAAAAGCGCTGTTGGATTTGTGGAAGCACTGCTGATTGCAGCATTCAACTGCTCCAGAAGGAGCGTAAGCTGGCCAGTAACGGTAATCGTAGCCAACGGCTCTCCGCTTCCATCAGGAGAAACTACAGATAATACGCTGGAAACACCATCCACAGCAAGCAATTCTCTTGTTATTTCTTCAATTTCCTTCAGGGCTCCGCTGGAAGTAGCGTCCCCTGAATAAGTGGTAAGGACCACAGTAGAGGGCATCATATTTCCGATATCGAAATGGTCCTTCAATATATTGAAACCCTCGACGGAATCCGAATCTTCCGATAGTTCGGCAAGTGTATCATATGATGTGGTCATGTTGAAATATGGAATGTATGGCACTGCAAGTACCAGAACTATCAGGAAGGCCACCACAAAAGAATAATTGGTTGTAAGTTTAGCTATTCCTCGCCAAAAACTATTCTCGTGTAGCTCGCCTGTTCCAGCTCTAGAGACATCAGCCTGCCTGCCAGGCCAGAACATGAATTTCCCAAAAAGAGCTGCCAGCGCTGGATTTAAGGTAAGAGCAGCCAGAAGCGTAATGAAGATTGCCGTTGCCAGAGCCAAACCCATCGTATGCAGCATGCCGTACTCGGCAATGGTTAAACCGGCAAGTCCGATTATAACGGCAAAAGCACTGGCGGTAATTACAGAGCCAATCGAGCTCACAGTGGCCCGCAGGGCTTCCAGGCGGCTGCTATTGCGTCCAAGCTCCTCTTTGTACCTGGAGACCATAAACAGGCAGTAATCGGTGCCAGCTCCGAATATGAGAACTATTATAAATATATCCAGCTGAGACCAGAGATTGATGCCCATTTCGCCCATATACCCCAGCACCCCACGGCTGATAAGATAGGCGATGCCGATTGTAAACAGTGGTACAAGTATAGCAACAGGAGAGCGGTAAATAAAAAGCAGCAGCACCATCACCAGGACTACAGTCACAATAGTCGTGAGGTCGATACTTTCAGTTATAGCAGTCATCAGGTCGCTCATTATACCCGCTTCACCCGATACATATACCTCAAGCGAGTCGGAAGTATCGTTACTGGAGATGTAGTTCTCGATAGTATTAAGCACTGCCGAGGCATCTCCCCCCACCGTATCGATGCCAATATTAATCAACATCGTAGTGTTATCCGGAGAGATCAGGCTGGAGGTCAGAGCAGGATTAGTATAAATCGATGTTACCGACTCTATTCCAGAGGCTGCCCCCTGTGCGACCAGCCATTCTGAAAAAGATTGCGCAAAGGTCAAATCAGAAGGATTTAAACCACTTTCGTTATAGATAACAACAGTAGCTGATGAATCAGCGGTTTCCTCAGGAAAATATTGGGCGATAAGCTCAGCTGCTTTTCCTGATTCGCTACCCTGGGGCAAAAAGTCTGCTGTATCCAGTTTGCCCGTTTCGCTCAGTGTCGGCGCCCACAGTACCATAAACACGGCAAGCGCCACCCAGAATAAGATTATCAGAAACCTGTGCTTGGAGGCGAAGCCTCCCAATCCCTTAAACATTTTCACCTCACAATTTAAAAATTTATGTGACCAACCCTGTTTTCAGACAGCCGGATGCCCTCCCAATTTTTCTGTTCTGGTCATCCAGGCTCTCTGTAGAATATCTATCGACCTGCCTATGATATCCAGTTCCTCCATACTTATAAACTCAGCCAGCTCATGTGCATTTTCCCAGACGATATGCCAGATGCCATCAGCTATTTTTTGGCCTGCTTCGGTCAGACTGCACAGCACCACCCTCCTATCCTCTTCACTGCTCTCTCTTTTTACCAGCCCCTTCTTAATTAACCTGTCTAATAAACCGGTAGCCGTAGAAACATGTATCTTTAAGCACGCAGCTAACTGCGCCATTTTCATCCTGGTATTCATTTTAAGAAGTATCAGCACTCGCAATTGTGACATCGTTAAATTATCTTCCATTTCCACCAGAATAGGAGCATCCGATAACAACTCAGCCACGAAGTCATTTAACTTTTTCAGTTGAGCATTGAACTTCTCTTCTTTTTCAGCCGTACCGTCTTTCACCGGTCACCCCCATCAAGAAATTACTATATAAAACACATATTGTTATTATAATACATATAATTTTGTTGTCAAATAGTATTTTTATACTATTAATATCTCTGGCACTAATTAAGCAACACGACCTTCGGTCGAACAAGGAATTTCTGCATCCCTCGACCTGACGGTTGGGGTATTCTTGGTAGGGGTGTATAAAATTATTATACTAAACAACCGTTAAGAAATTTTTACACAAGAAACTATTTTACAATAAGAATTAAGATAGGAAACTTGTGAGAAAAAAGATAGATAAGGACTATCTCATCTACCAGTCCAGCCTGTGAAAATAAGACCAGATACGAGTAGTTTCTTGAAGAGGCGAGGTCTATTATTCTTAATTGCTATCGAATTATACAGATTTTGTACATATAAATGAGTATTGACAATTACACATTTTATTGATATTATAATCACTCCCATATTTGAATTTTAATAATCTAAGAATTATCGATTTTCATTTGAGGAGGTTTTATATGTCTAAAGACAAATCTACCCCAACGAAGGCGGAGAAAACCAGTAGCAGCCTTTCGATACTCGTCACTGAAGCCGATGCCAATCTGTGCGATTCCATTGCATGCTACCTTGACCCGAAAAAATACCACCCCACCATAGCTACCAATGGACAGGAAGCGTCAGACGCACTCTCTAAAACTCGATTCGATCTGGCAATTATCTCTCTTGAAATTCCGGGTAAAACCGGCATAGATGTCCTCGAAGATGCTATCAAGCAGCAGCCGAATATCAGGGCGATTATCATCACTTCAAATCCGTCCACCGATTCAATCGCCAGATGTATGAAACTGGGGGCTTACGATTACCTGACCAAACCCTTTACTATGGATGAACTGGGTAAAGCAATCGAGGATGCAATCGGCAATGCACAGCCCCAAACCACAGAAAAAACGCCCGAACCCAAACTTGAGGAAAAGTACCAGGAAATAACCTCGATGATGGAGGAGAAGAGGGTCTTCCCACCACCCCAGGAGTTTGTCGAAAAAGCGGCAGTTTCAGGAATGCGGCATTACAAAGCCCTGTACAACTGGTCGATAAAAGACCCCGATGGCTTTTGGGGGCACCTTGCCGAACAACTGGACTGGTTTAAAAAATGGGATAAAGTATCCGAATGCTCCTTCAGCGGGAAGGTTGACATCAACTATTTTATTGGCGGTAAACTGAACGTCAGCTATAATTGCATTGACCGGCATCTGAACACCTGGCGTAAAAACAAAGCCGCCTTAATCTGGCAGGGTGAAGACGAAGATGAGGTAAAAACATATACCTACCAGGAAGTCCACCATGAAGTATGCAAGTTTGCCAATGTTTTAAAGAAGCTCGGTGTCAAAAAAGGCGACACCGTTACCATATATATGCCAATGATACCCGAAGCAGCCTTCGCAATGCTGGCCTGTACACGTATCGGAGCCGTCCACAGCGTCGTCTTCAGTGGATTCAGCGGAGAGTCTCTAAGAGACCGCATCCTGGACTGCGGCTCGAAGATAGTAATCACTGCCGATGGCTACCGTCGCAACGGGCAGATTATCAGGTGCAAGGATTCAGCAGACGTTGCCCTGAAGGATTGCCCCGGTGTTAAAGACCTGATAATAGTTAAAAGACTGGGGCTTCACATCGAGATGAACGAAGGGAGAGACCGCTGGTGGCATGAAGAAATGGAGGCCGGGGATATATCGGCGATTTGCAAACCTGAGACTATGGATGCCGAAGACCCTCTGTTTATTCTATATACCAGCGGAAGCACTGGTAAACCCAAAGGTGTTCTGCATACGCATGCCGGCTACCTGCTGTATGCACTGCAGACCATGAACTGGGTTTTCGATATAAAGGACGAAGATGTTTTCTGGTGCACTGCCGATATAGGATGGGTCACCGGGCACAGCTATGTCATATATGGTCCAATGGCTGTAGGCGCTACCAGCTTCATATTCGAGGGAACACCATCATACCCCAAGCCTGACAGGCTCTGGCATATAGTCGAAAAATTCAAGGTTAATACTTTTTATACCGCGCCGACCTTAATCCGCTCTTTGATGCGCGAAGGGGAGGAATGGCCGAAGAAACACGACCTCTCCAGTCTGAGACTGCTGGGAACAGTGGGAGAACCCATCAATCCCGAGGCATGGATGTGGTATCATCGTGTTATTGGAAGAGAAAAATGCCCTATTGTAGATACATGGTGGCAAACGGAAACCGGCGGTCACCTGATAACTCCTATTCCAGGGGCTATTCCTACCAAGCCAGGCTCTGCGACTGTGCCCTTCCCCGGCATAGAGCCGATTATTCTTAATGCGGAGGGCAATGAAGTCGATATAAACGAAGGCGGATACCTGTGCATCAAGAAACCGTGGCCGGGGATAATGCGCACGATATACCATGACCATGAAAAGTTTAAAAATACCTATTTCACCAGATTCCCCGGGGTATACTTCACCGGAGATGGAGCTCGGAAGGATGAAGATGGGTATTACTGGCTGATGGGGCGCATCGACGATGTGCTTAACGTTTCAGGACACCGCATCGGTACTGCAGAGGTGGAAAGCGCTCTGGTTTCCAACTCGAAGGTAGCAGAAGCCGCTGTCGTTGGCATACACCATGAGGTCAAGGGGCAGGGAATATACGCTTTCGTAACCCTGAAACATGGTGAAAAACCGAGCAAGGCAGTTGAAAAAGAGCTCAAAGACCATGTAAGAAGGGTTATTGGGCCGATAGCCAGCCCTGATAAAATCCAGTTTGCCGAAGGCTTGCCCAAGACACGCAGCGGCAAGATTATGCGCCGCATACTGGTTAAAATCGCCAATGGCGATATAAGTAATTTAGGTGACATCACCACGCTGGCAGACCCGTCTGTCGTTGAAACACTGGTTAACGAGAGGGTATAAAGACTTCATATTATAAGTTAAGCGAAAGGGCTGTCCCGATATCGGGACAGCCCTTTTAATTTGAATTGCGATCATCGC
>CAZJVO010000073.1:0-7345 GCA_964549815.1 uncultured Dehalococcoidales bacterium
CGCATGATTTGTGGGTCGGCGCTACCGAAAACTATCAAAGGTTCAAATCATTCAATTCAGATAACCTGATTATTCCCATACACGGCGATGCCCTTGATATGCCGTATGCCGATGAATATTTCGATGCCGTAGTCAGTGTGGATGCCTATCAGTACTTCGGTGAGACTGAAAGTTACATGGATGAAAAACTGGCTCCGCTGGTAAAAAAGAGCGGCATTATCGCTATTGCAGTTCCCGGGATAAAAAACGAATTGAATGGTAAATTGCCGGTCGAGATGTCCTGTTCCTGGACGCTGGAAGATTTATCCACCTTTCATTCATGCGGATGGTGGAGAGATTTATTAAGCAAATCTCAGAAAATCGAAATCGAATCTGTCAGCGAAATGCAGGGGATGGATGAATTCTGGGGTGACTGGCTGGCATGCGATAACGAATATGCCGTAAGGGATCGTCCAGCGATGGAAGCGGGAGCTGGTAAGTATATGAACTTCATTGCAATAATAGTCAGGAAGAAGTAATCCAGTAATCGATTATAATTATAGAGAAGCCGACCTCTGAAAGGTCGGCTTCTTTAATCGCTGCAATCCTCATTTTGCGGGCAAATGCTGCAGTTCTCTGTTGCATCGGAGCCGATTTGCACGGTGGATTCTATGATATTATATTTGTCCGAAAGATAGCAGTTTATTCTGGAAATCAGTTCTTCATATCTGTCGCGAGGTAGAGATGCAGCAGGTTTTATGTGTGCCGAGAACACCAGCATATCGGCGGTAACCGTCCATAAGTGCAGGTGATAGACCTCTGCTATTTCCGGGAAACTGTTTTTTAAATCCCTGCCGATAATGTTGGTGTCAAGCCCCCTGGGAGCTACCTGAAGCAATATTCTGCCAGAATCTCTCAATACTCCCCATGCCCAGAAGATGATAACAGCACATATCATTAAACTGACCAGCGGGTCGATAATATACCAATTTGTGTAATAAATTACTATAGCGGCTATGATAACACCCACCGACGAGGCGGCATCGGCTATCATATGGTAAAATACGCTTTTTACATTCAAATCCCCTTTATCGCTGCCGTGCAGGATATAAATACTGGTCAGGTTGACGATTAATCCAATTAATGCTATAACCAGCATCTGCATACCCGAGACCTCGACCGGCTTGATGATGTGGTCTATGGCTTCGTAAATTATCCAACCAGCTACTACCAGCAGAAATAACCCGTTGATAAATGCTGCCAGTATCTCGGCGCGGTACAGCCCGAACGTCCTATGATGGCAGGGAGGGCTTTTTACGGCAATTAAGATGGCTGTCAGGCCGATGCCGATAGCGAAACAGTGGGTGAACATGTGTCCGGCATCGCTTATCAATGCCACGCTGTTGCTGATATATCCCCCGATAAATTCGATTATCATGGCAGCGAAGGTGATTGAAAGCGAAAGAGACAGTTTTTTCTTTTCTGCCGAGCGGTATTCGTTCAAATGGTTCTGTGATTTGGTATTCGTATTATTTTTCACGCCGGATTCCCTTCAGCGTATCTATGCCGATTAATTAAAGAAGAGGGAATTATATGCCTGCCGCAAATCCCTGTCAAATCGAGTTTGTGCAGCGTCTGAACAAAAAAAGAGGGCTGCTGGCAGCCCCCCTTTGGATTTCTACGAATATGTTGTTTAGAATCTATCCTGCAGGTTCTTGCGTTTTACGACTCGTTTCCAGCTGCCGCCTTTGGTTTTCATCTCCTTCATCCTTGGAATATAGCTCAGGTAGGGAACGAGTAACAGGAGAGTAGAATAAACTATGTAATCGGTGCGGCCATATACCAGCCATGAGACGAAAGGGAAGCATACCATAGCTACACCATAGCTGAGGGTGGGGAATTTGGTAATAAGCAGCATTACCAGAAATATGACGAGCCCGATAGGAATACTCCACGGAATGAAATAAACGATAGCGCCTATGGTTGTAGCTCCGCCCTTCCCCCCCTTGAACTTCAACCATACGGGGTAGTTATGTCCCATGACTACGATGAAACCGCAAATGAACATGTACAGATTGGGAATGTCCAGTAAATCTGCCAACGCCACTGCGGCAACACCTTTAAGAATATCGGCTGCCAGCACCAATACCCCGGTAATTTTCCCCAGGTTGTAAAAGGTGTTCATAGCACCCATGTTATGGCTGCCGACAGTACGGATGTCTATCTTCTTTTTAAGCCTTCCGGCAATATATGCCGATGGTATGGAACCCAGCAGATAAGCAGCGATAAATGCCACGATAATCTTGATTATAACTACAGTTGTCACTTCATTCCTCCACGATTAGCAATTACTCTTTATATTACTTTGACGGAGCGATGTCCTGTATGTTCAAACGCAGTCTCTCCTCGCCGCGCCAGTGTTCCAGCTTCAGATTATAAACGATATCTATGTGTGAATGCATTTCCTTGAGGCATTCCCCCATGCCGAAAGCCACAGCTTCCCATGTTATGTTGTTTTGCCTCAGCTTCAGCCTTAAATGTCCGCCGTTATTTCCCATGGTCTGGCAATCTACGACCTCGACACATTTACTCAGAAAAGTGGGAACAGGATTCCCCAATCCGAAGGGCGCCAGGCTTTGTATAGATTGGTAGGTTGTGCCCCCCAGCTGGGATAGATTTATCATCGCATCAATATCCAGCCTGGGACGCAGGTCGAGCTCCTCCAGTTGAGCCTCTGCCATGCAGTTCAGGCGTGCTTCGAGTTTCGAAAGGTTTCTGGTAGGCATGGTAAAGCCGGCAGCCCTCGCATGGCCGCCGAAATCACTCATCAGGTCATGACATTCGTTCAATGCTTTGATAATATTAAATTCGGGGATGCTTCGGCAGCTACCATTGCTGGATTTATCCCCCACCTTAATGACTATGGAGGGGCGATAAAACTCTTCGGACAACCTGCCGGCTACCAGCCCGATGATGCCGGGTGGATAATCGGGGTCGCTGGCGATTAGAAGTGGGGTTATACCTTTAGCCTGTATCTGCTCCCTGGCTTTTGCCAGCGAGCGGGTGGTCATCTTCTGCCGTTCGGCATTCTGTTCTTCCAGAAGCATCGATAATTCCTGAGCCTCTTCTGTCGAGTCCGTTATCATCAATTTATAGCTGGTGAGTGCATGCTCCAGCCTGCCGGCGGCGTTCAGCCGCGGAGCCAATGCCCAGGATATCTCTTCGGTGCCGATACTGTCGGCACTTATTCCCGCCAGTGAAGAAATCTCCATAATTCCGGGTCTTTTATTGCGGCTCATGGCTTTTAATCCCTGTTTTACCAGATACCTGTTTTCTCCTAATAGAGGCATCATATCGGCGACAGTTCCCAGGGCTACCAGGTCGAGATAGTTCTCAAGTTGTTTTTCTTTGCCCATCCCGTGGTATAAAGCTTCCAGGAACTTAAAAGCGACCCCGACCCCAGCCAACTCGGCGAATGGATATTGCGAATCCTCCCTTCTGGGGTCAACAACCGCTACTGCATTTGGTAACTCTCCCAAAGGCATATGATGGTCTGTAATTACGATATCCAGTCCGTGTCTGCTGGCTTTTTTCACCTGCGGAATGCCAGTTACCCCGCAATCTACGGTAATAACCAGGGAAATCCCTTGTTCCTTCAAGTAATCGAGTGCGGCGGAATTGAGGCCGTGTCCTTCTTTGATACGGTGAGGAATATATGGTGTGATGTCGCCGCCGAGTGCTTTCAGCCCCTGCACCAGGATGGCGGTTCCAGTAATGCCGTCGACATCGAAATCCCCATAAACAGCGATTTTCTCCCCGGATAGTAAACCCTGATAAACCCGGCTCACTGCCTTATGCATGTCAGGCAGCAATTGCGTGTCTCCGGAAAGGCTGCTATCAGACCTGATAAACGATTCTATCTGTGTCGCATCGGTTAAACCGCGGTTATATAACAACTGGACCAGGAGGGGTGAAAAACCGCAGCCGTTGGCAGGATGCCCTGCCGGGACAGATGGCAGGAGATTCCAGCGAAGATGATTCAATTCTGTTCCTCTCTACTCTTCGCAATATCTGCTTTATTCCAGCATCATGTTATGTGTTATATCCATGCCTTTTTATGAGGGAAAGGCTTTATTATGTGTGACGCTGTTACTTTACATCATATGTTCAGAGTTGGTGAATATTCAGGCTATTTATAACATAAAAGCAGTTTATCTGCAATTCTGAGACTGTAACAACCTTACATCATATTATTGCAAAAATATAAAAACTATTATTATAATAAGCAGGGCGGAATTGGAGGCAATGATTCAGCTTTTTCTATAACGAATACAAAATTGGTCGATAGTTGAGGAGGTGCATCATGCTGGATATTTTAACCCGTCACTGGTGGTTAATAACGCTTCGTGGGGTTGCCGTAATCATATTCGGGATTCTGGCATTTGCCTGGCCTGAATTGACTCTCCTGACGCTGGTTTTATTATTCGGTGCCTATGCGCTGGTGGACGGAATACTGGGTATAATTACCGGAATAGCAGCAAAGGGGGTCAGAGAACAATGGTGGGTAATGATTCTGGGAGGGGTAGCGGGCATTATCGTGGGTGTGTTGACGTTTCTTTGGCCCGGGATTACCGCACTCGTATTACTATATATAATTGCTGCATGGGCTTTAATTACCGGTATTTTTGAGATTGTATTCGCTATACAACTCAGGCGTTTAATCAGCCATGAATGGCTCATGATTCTTGCCGGTATTCTCTCGATACTGTTCGGCTTGCTTCTGGTGCTTCTGCCTGGTCCGGGTGCGCTGAGCCTTATATGGCTAATCGGAGCTTATGCTTTAGTTTTCGGTATTGCTCAGATTGTATTTTCTTTACGTTTACGTAGCATCGGTAAAAAAATAAAAGATAGTTTCTATCTGCATTGATAATTAGCCGGTGTACTTTTATTGAAGGCAGCCCGAATGTAGTCCGGCATTTCGGATAAATTAGCTTGAGATGTGCAGGGGAAAATTATTCAGAATACAGATGGGGATTAATCAGGCCGTTGCCGACGCCGGTTAATCCCCTTGCTGTGTGATAGCAGCTTATTGGCTGCAGGTCTGTTCTGCAGGCCTTTATTCTGCGTCCAGTATATCTCGAATCTTTTTTTCGAGGGTTTTGCGGTCGAAAGGCTTGCTGATAGATGGTAGATTATGCCTTTGGAAAAATGCCTTGACCTCAGTATTGGCAGCATCGCCGGTCGTAAACAGGATTTTGGAAGACATAAAAGGTCTGTCGCTAACGATTTTATGATATAATTCCTGACCGCTTATCCCCGGCATCTTAATGTCTATTAGTATAAGGTCATATTTTTTATCTTCGATTATTTTCAGGGCATCATAGGGGTTACCAGTGGTATCTACGGAATAGCCGGCTGAATCGAGTGTAGACCTGACGAATTGTTGCACAGACGGCTCGTCATCGACAACGAGAATGCTGACCCGGCCGGTATTGTTCTCTGTTTTCCTTTCCTGCTCAGGTATTATCTCTGCATTCTTTACTTCGCCGGTAATTATCGGTAATTCTATTGTAAAAGTGGTTCCGCGGCCTGGTTCGCTTTCGACATTTATGGTGCCCCTGTGTTCGGTAATTATTGCGTGCGATAGGCTTAATCCCAGTCCTGTACCTTCTCCGACAGGCTTGGTGGTAAAGAATGGCTGGAAAAGGCGCTTTAAGTTTTCCTGGGGAATGCCTACTCCGTTATCTGAAAAAGAAATTTGTATTTTGTCTCCAACTTTTCCAGTCATAATATTCAATTTTCCGGCTTTACCGGACTTCTTTATAAAATATTCGGCATTGATTATCAGATTTAAAACAACCTGTTGAATTTGTCCCGGGTCCACTGTAATTAACGGCAGGGTTGTATCGTAAACTGTATTTACGGAAATATTGCTGGTCTTAAGAACATAATTACGCATGTTTAAGGTATTATCTATAAGAGTATTTATATCTACCATTGCTTTTAACGGCTTTTGCTGGCGTGCAAAGGTCAGCAGTCTTTTTACGATATCGGCCACTCTGCGGCTGCCCTCGGCGATGATTTCCACCTGCTCCTTCATATCAGGCGGCAGGTCTCTTTCCAGCAGCATATCTGAGAAGCCAATTACGCCGGTTAAAGGGTTGTTTATTTCATGAGCGATACCAGAAGCCATTTCTCCGATAGAGGCAAGCCGGCTGGAAATTTCTGCCTTTTCCTGAAGCTGTCGTTTTTCCTCTTCAGCTTTCTTGGATTGAGTAATATCCCTGATGATATGTATTGAAGAGACTATCTCATTTTGTGAGTTCATAATAGGGGATGCGGTTATCTCAAGGAATTTATCCAGACGTTCATCGTATATTTCGATGGCGGATGATTTTCTGGTTTCCAGCATTTTTAAGTGCGGGCAGTTTGGTATGGGATTATCCGATTTATGCACCAGTTGATAGCAGTTTTTTCCGATGGCGTCATTCGGTGTGGTGTGAAAAAAATCGGCATATGCTTTGTTAACGCGCAGGATTTTAAAATCCTTACTTTGAAGTGATACTGCTACAGGAATTGAATCGAAGGTCATGCGCCATTCTTCGGCTGCATTTCTCAATTTTTCTTCTGTTCGTATACGCTCGGCTATATCCTGTGCGATAACAATCCAGCTGCGTAGCGAAACAGCGACGATGGGGGCCAATCCCTGTATCAGGAATAAATCGTCTGACGAATATCTTTGTCCATTCGTTTTGGGGGAGAGGCAAATGACGCCTATTTCCTTATTGCTAGCAATCAAGGGAATCAGAAATTCCACATTTGGATTTACCATAATTGCTGAATTGGGAAACTCTATGCTTCTCTGGCGGTTGGATAACAGTTTTATCAACTGTTTCTGCTGCTCTTTTTCTGTATATATCCCTCTGGATGCGATAAGGTTGAATTTCCTATCTTCGGTTGTTGTAAACAAACATGCCCCCGCAAGATTGATTCTATCGGCAAGGGTATTTACTACCAGATTGGAGCCGGTAATAATATCAGTGATGGAGTTTAAGGAATGCCCTATCTCCTGCAATACTTTGCGATAGTCGTATTTATCTTTAAAAATGAATTTATCAACCAGGGATTCTATGCCTGTTTTAACCGGGCCGAAAAGCAAGCTGGCAAGAATGCCGAGTAGTAGAGCTACCGCTATGCTTTGCGGAATAGTCAGGTCCTCTATATAAAAGAACATGATAACAATAGCGATGGAAAGTATAAATGCTATTACCACTGAGATGGCGCCATAAACAACCCCTCGCCTTATTATTATGTTGATATCCAGTAATTTTTGCGTCATTACCACGTACCCCATACCTATCGGGAT
>CAZJVO010000074.1:0-7281 GCA_964549815.1 uncultured Dehalococcoidales bacterium
GATGGCAGACTTATGCCCTGCCTGATGCAAGATGATGAAATAGATATTAAAGGACCGCTGCGAGCGGGCGCCAGCATTGAAGAACTGGAGGAAATTATTAGAAATGCAGTTGCCTTAAAGGGAGAGAGGCATCTGGAATCTGATAAACTGGATTTGAACAAGAGGCAGATGTGGCAAATTGGCGGATAATAGCGGAGGATAATTATGGCTGAAGAGCTGACCCATATAAATCACAAAGGCGAAGCTAAAATGGTGGATGTATCGGCTAAAGATGACACGATACGCCAGGCTATCGTTACCGGTGGGATAAGAATGAATCCCGATACACTGGCCAAAATCAAACAGAACCAGATGAAAAAGGGCGATGTGCTGGCAACCGCCAGAATCGCGGGAATTATGGGCGCAAAAAGAACTCCCGATTTAATTCCCCTGTGCCATACCATACTGGTAAATGAGATAAGTGTTGACTTTGAATTTATCGGAGAAGACTTTATTAAGATAACCGCAATGGCAAAAAGCACAGGGAAAACGGGAGTAGAAATGGAGGCCATGACTGCCGCCGCCGTCAGCGCTTTAACGATTTACGATATGTGTAAAGCCGTTGACCGTGGTATGAGTATTGAAAGCATATGTCTGCAAGAGAAAAGCGGAGGCAAAAGTGGGACATATATCAGAAAGCAGAAATAGTGCATTTTACATAATGTATCATTATCCTTATGGTAGTTGTTAATTGACATAAATTGTGTTTGCCCGTGTCTTTTAGTTTAAGGGATAAGTCAAACCCCTGAAAAGATAGTAAGATGTATCTCCGACCTCATTAATCAGGTGTGAATTCAGGTAAGATAAAGCGACTCGTCTGAAACGTTGCAATGGGACATTAAATTCGCGGGTTAAAACAGATTAACGGAAACCTCGGTCCCTTCTTCCAGAGGTGTGCCTTCTTCCAATATTATATAGCCGTCTGCTTTAGCAAAATTAATTATTCCCTTACTTTCGTTCACAATGGGGACAGCCCTATTCCCTTCTATTTTTACAGGTATAAAACGCCCGCTGATATTTTTATCCGCTTCGATTTTCTCACTGAGGTTTACAGTGATATTTGTTCTTCGGCTAAGTGGAAACTGTGCCATTTTTCTGAGTGCCGGCGCAAAGAGCATGTAGGCGTTTACCAGACACGACGACGGGAATCCTGGGGTTCCCAGAACAGGTTTCCCTTCCGCTATCACAAGTATGCCTGATTTGCCATTTCCCGGTTTGATTTTACCACCGGGGACTCTGCCTATTTTTTGCAATATTTCCGATAGGTAATCCTTATCGCCGCGGGAAGACCCACCTGAAATGAAAACAAAATCCGCTACTTTTAATGCTTCATCGATAACAGACTTTATTTGCTCAGGATTATCACCGACTATTCCAAATTTGACTGGCAAACAGCCACTCTCAATCACTATAGCTGTGACAGTGTATGAATTGACATCGTATATCTGTCCGTCTTTTAATATATCACCGACTTCGGTAAGTTCTTCCCCGTTGGAAATAATAGCAACTTTCGGTTTCTCATAAACTTTTATCTTTCGTATCCCCTGAGAAGCGATTAACCCCATCCTTGCCGGTGTTAATACCGTCCCCTGTTTCAGCAACACACGACCCTTTTTAACATCCTGTCCTTCTATTTCTATATTATCTCCGTAATTTACAGGTTTATAAATACACAGCCTACCATTTTCAATGCCTGTATTTTCAGTTATTACGACGGCATCTGCTCCTTCAGGGATTTTAGCTCCGGTTGTAATCCGTATACACTCTCCGCTCGATACATATTTTTTGGATACTCCGCCAGCATATAGATAGTCGATTATCTCGAATGTTTTCGGAGAATCCGGTGAGGTTCCAACAGTATCTCTTGCCATAACAGCATAGCCATCCATTATAGCACGGCTAAAAGGGGGGATACTTTTGGCTGCTGTGATATCTTCAGCCAGTACCCTGTTAAGGCTATCCTCAAGATTTATAGATTCTAAACGCATTACAGGTTTAATATTGTTAAAAGCAAAACTATCGGATTCATCGAAGAACAACGGCGTTTCAAATAAATTCATCTCGATGCCTCTCTGACAAGATGCGCTATTTCAGGTATGATTATTTTATCCATCGCCAGTTTAACTGCATCAAGGGAACCTGGAAGAGAAATGATAATTCTTCCTTTTATAACTCCAGCCATTGCTCTGCTCAGTATACTACCGCTGCCAATTTCCTGATAAGTCAGGTTGCGAAAAAGCTCACCAAAACCTTCCATCTTTTTTTCAAGAATAGGGGTTATTGTTTCAATTGTGATATCCATATGGCTGGCACCTGTTCCGCCGCTGGTAATGATTACCTGTGTGGGATTATCTTTAAAAATATTACCGATTTTGTCGATAATCTCACTTGCATCATTTTTTATAATTGAATACGAAGTTATAGCATGCCCTGCATCCTTCAGACTATCCATTATATATTTGCCGGATTCGTCGGTCTGTTCAGTTCTCGAATCGGAAATGATGATTACGGCGCAGTTAACATTAAGCGGCACATGCTGTTTGTGGTCCTGATATCCCATCTCTTTACCTCTTCAATTTGAGATTAATTATACTAATACTCATGGTAAAGGGCAAAATTTTAAAAATGTTATGGACCCGTGCATTTGCTTGATGAAATTTAATTATGACGCTATAATAGCTTCAATATGGATAAAAAGGTTGTATCTTTGGCTTTTATGGAGGGGGCGCATTAAATGAAAAACAAGTTGTCGCGTCGTGATTTTATTAAAATTACCGCTGCAGGTGCAGGTGCATTGGCGCTGGGAGCCGTCGGCATTAAAGAGTTACTTGCGGCGCCTGAAATGAAAGTTTATGCTGAAACGCAGGTTATGCTGGGAACATTCGTTACGATTAAAGCTGTTGATACCAGTGAAGATAATACCCGTAAAATGGTCAGGTCTACTTTTGAGGAGATAAGCCGATTATCGAATGTTTTCAGCCGCTTTGATTCTGCCAGTGAGCTTTACAGCCTTAATCAAACCGGACAGTTGATTGGGGCTTCTGACGATATGCTGGCGATAATTAATAGGTCGATGGAATATTCAGAGATAACAAATGGGCTCTTCGATATTACCATCTTACCACTACTGGAACTCAACCGGGAGAGTTTTAACAAATATAACGCTCCTCCCACAACCAGCGATATAGCTGAAGTCAAATCACTCGTTGGCTATAAAAGTATCAACATAAATGGTAGTGATATTACACTTGCTGCCAACGGATCACTTATTACTCTGGACGGGATAGCGGTAGGGTATATAGTAGATAAAGCAGCCAGTATCTTGAGGAATGAGGACATGAATAATGTGCTGATAGACGGGGGAGGAGAAATATATCCGGTGGGTATCAAAGATGATGGTACGCCATGGAGAATTGGTATTAAAAACCCCCGTGGTGGCAGCAATGACTATCTGTCGATAATAAATTCCGGTAACTGGGCTATTTCTACATCCGGCGATTATGAGTCGTATTTTACAGATGATTATTTGTATAACTTCATCATTGACCCCAGAACGGGCGTCTCGCCAACCGAATTAGCCAGTGCTACTGTAATTGCCAGTGATACGTTGGCTGCCGATGCCCTGTCCACAGCCTGTATAATTATGGGAAAGGATGAAGCCCTTTCTATGGTGAACAAGCTATCAGGAATAGAAGCCCTCCTGATTGATAAAAATATGAATTGCTATCAGACTGGAGGCTTTCCGTCAGATATCGCTCAGTAAATAATCTACCCTGCCTGCTATACTTTTGATTGTCGAAAATTGGCAGATGAAGCATTCCTGCAATCTTTTGTTATGAGTGTTATCTCTTGAAAATGGCTATTACCTCAGGATGATAATCCCAAACTCTACAGGCTGAGATTGCTAAATATAATCGTGGTAATCGTTACCCGAAACATCTTCCCCTTTCTTGTTAGTACTTTCTTTAAGCACCTTACTTATCTCGGGTATCTCTTCCGGAGGTAAATTGGAATACTCCACCCATTGCTTGTAGAGTTTTCTGAGCTTTCGCTCAGGCCCCAGATTATCTTTTAAGCTTTCTATTACAGGCTTTGCTGCATGTTCAATAAAAGCCTGCGGTTTTGTTTTTTCTACAGAAGCAGACTTTTGTGTGGCCAACAATTTTTTACCGCAATGGGGGCAAAAATTTGCCTGTATAATAAGTCTTTCCCCGCAATAGGGGCAAAATTGCATGGCATTTGCCTCATCAGCACTGCGCAATTCATCACCACAATACGGACAAAATGTTATATTCGAGGGAAAGCGGGACCTGTCGATATCCTTTCCACACGATGAGCACTTCATTTACTTCTCCTATTATATAAGATACAATGAACAAATAGGGGGTAAACTAGTCGACGTAATTATAACACGCAGCCATACAATTGAAAACATAATCAATTTAGGGTATCTTATATAGGTAAGGGTAAAATAATGCAGTTTGAACTTGCAATATCTGAAAGAGGTATTTTTATATGAGAAAAAAAGCCAATAGAGATCATGATATTGTTGAGGTGGAATTAAAGGGGGATTCAGAATCGGAATCTACATATAAAGCCAAAGGCAAGGTATGGGTCGAAAAGGGTGGAGAGGTTTACATGGGATGGGGTAGGGTAGAACTTCTGGAGCAGATTGATAAGCTTGGTTCTATTGCTGCAGCTGCGCGTAAGATGGGGATGGGGTACCGCAATGCATGGCTTGAAGTTGAAAAAATGAATAAATTAGCTCCTAAACCGCTGGTAATAAAAATACTGGGCGGAGCTGGAGGGGGGCAGGCTATACTCACTGCCGAAGGGCAAAAAATTATTAATGAATATAAGGAATTGCGTGCTCGTTTCCAGGAATTTCTGGAAAGATTCGGATAGAATTTTTAAGGGTAAAATCTGGATTTAAAGGATATTAAATCCGTTTTGTGCTGCTGATAGTAAATTGAACGATCGGCAGCTTTTTATTTTTAGGAGGTGTGTTGTGCAATGCGGTATAAAATCTCTAAAATTATAAAGAGGGCTTTAGCGGGTACAAGGAGACGTTATTATCAACTCTGCCAAAATCGGGGTGAGAGGTCTCGAACCTCCGACCTCAGCGTCCCAAACGCTGCGCGCTACCAACTGCGCTACACCCCGTCATTTTAGCTTAAAAGTATAGCATTCAACTCCATACACCGTCAAAGCAGCATAAAAGCTAACGGCAATCTGGGCAAAGGTCGAAAGAACTCAATGGCAAGTTGGCCTTATCAGCCATAAATTTAATTTGTTGTTCGGGAGCCCAATAGTAACCGCATTTTTTGCACTGTTTCAGTTTAAATTCCATTCTACCACTGGGCGTGATCATTACCCTGGTATCATCGATATCTTCGAAGATAATAGCCCCGCTGGAACATATATATGCACAGGAACCGCAGGCTATACATTTATCCTGGTTAAAAACGACAGACGCCTCCCCGTTGCCGGATTCAATAAATTCTATTGCCTCGCGTCCGACCGTTTTACGACAAATCCCGACACACTTGCGGCAGAGGGTGCATTTATCCTTTGTATTATTGATAATTTCTTTCACGTTAGTCCTCCGAATCTGCCTGGCAGCAACATCCGCTCATCCCGGCTTTTCCCTTAAGCTCTTCATATTTTTCGGTAACTTTTTGTTGAATCTCCTCAAGTATTTTGGGTGTCAAATGGCGGAATCTCTTTTGCAGATTCGTATACTCGGTGATAGGGAGCAGCCTGGGGAAATCAACAGTTATCTTATACTTACCGTTTTCCACTTCATATAATGGGAAAATGCCTGTTTTGGCGGCTAGTCTGCCGACCTTTACTGACAGGTCTCCGGCACATCCCCACCCTGTTGGACAGGCCGATAGTATCTGTATATAAGCGGGTCCCTTCGCTTCAAGCCCCTTCTTTACTTTCTCCATCAAATCGAATGGATAGCTGGGATTGGCAGTGGCTACATAAGGAATATTATGTGCTACAGCAATTGCCGGCATATCTTTTTTCCATGAGAATTGCCCATAGCTGGCTTTTCCGGCAGGAGAGGTGGTTGTAGAAGCTCCGAAAGGTGTCGCCGACGACCGTTGAATACCGGTATTCATATATGCTTCATTATCGAAGCAAATATACAGGAAATCATGTCCTCGCTCCATAGCACCGGATAATGCCTGTAATCCTATATCGAGTGTGCCGCCGTCGCCTCCGATAGCTACAATCTTGGTATGTGTGTCCTGAATTGTTCCCTTGCGTATCATAGCTTTACGAGCGGATTCAATGCCGGAAGCTACTGCCGCTGCATTTTCAAAGAGGGTATGAATCCAGGGGACACGCCATGACGTATAAGGAAGCTGGGATGTAAATATCTCCACGCAACCAGTAGCATTAACGACGATAACATTTTGCCCGATGGCTTTAAAAGCTAATCTGACCGCTAGTGCCTCCCCACAGCCTACACAGGCGCGATGCCCTGGTGCAAAATTCTCTTTTTTAGTTATTAACTTAGGGACATAAACTGTATAATTTTCCATTATTCCCTCACCCCAAACATTTCAATTCCTTGTGCACTGCCATTTCTGGCAATATTTATACCTCTGGTAATAATTTTCTCAAAGTCATCAACGGTTATATCTCGACCACCCAAACCGCCGACAAAACTGACTATCCTCGGCTTTTTTGAATCGTTGCATAACGCAGCCTTAACTTCCATACATACAGGCCCGCCTGACGCCCCAAAGGATAAAGCTCTGTCCAGGACAATTAAAATATCGGCATTTTTAACAGCCTCTCTCAGTTCATCAACCGGGAATGGTCTCCATAAGCGAAGCCTTAATAAGCCTACATTTTCGTACTTGTTCTTCTCTCTCATTCTATCTATGGCCGTCATGGCTGTTTCGCTATAGCTTCCCATGGTAAGCAATAAAATTTTTGCGTCATCGCAGCGATAGCTTTCTACCGGATGATACTTTCTGCCAAAAATACCAGCGAATTCTTCCCACACTTTCAATATGGCCGTCTTTGAATTCTGCAGGTTTACTTCCTGAGCCCATTTCATCTCCGTATAGATAGCCGGAGGAGCGAAATCCCCCATCGCCACAGGCTTCTCCGCATTTAACGCAAACGGATATTGGTTTTTGGGGAGGAAGGCATCTACCTGGCTTTGTTCCGGCATTAATATCGGTTCTATAACATGTGATAGATGGAAACCATCCAGATGTA
>CAZJVO010000075.1:0-7239 GCA_964549815.1 uncultured Dehalococcoidales bacterium
TTTGTCTGGCTGTCCAAATCTTAACTCCTGTATTGCATAAATTACGAGAAATTATAACACAAGTTAGTATGGCTGTAAAACAGTAGCGGTTGGTTTTCGGGGTTTGTAAGAAGGAGGTTCTGGAGTGCTGGATGATGTATTATCTTTTCTTCCACATATAAAAATCCCCTCCCGAAATATCAGGGAGGGGATTCGATTATCTCTTAACTTGCTTCAATATCAGTTAGTCTTCTCTTTTTCTATCCTCGTCTTTTTTCTCTGCCGCCTGACATACCAGATAATCAAACCGATAACCAGCCATACCGGGCTGAAGATGACAATTCCGATAAGTATTGTCAGCACTACGCGTCCGAAAGCAAGGAGAGCGTTCCATGCTCCTTTGACTACACCACCGAATGACCATCCTCCCTGTGTTATGGTTACATAGTCGGTGCGTGTCTGGGTTGCCGTATTTCCACGGTCGTCGGTTACCGTAAGGCTGACGGTATAGCTTCCCGGTTTTTCGTACTTGTGTATTGGGTTAGCTTCGGTACTGGTCGTGCCGTCTCCGAAATCCCAGGAATAACTGTAGGGCGTGAACCCTCCGGCGATATCAGGAATAAACAGTATTTTCTCACCCGTTGCGGCATTGACTGTGTCGGCAGTGAACTTGACCTCTAATTTCGCCTGTTCGAGATTCACCGAAATGAGCGAAGTAGCAGAGGTCTGTTCAAGATACTGCATTTGCCCCTTGATTTGTTCGATTTGTTCTCCGATGCTGGTTAACTGCATCTGTATTGCCAGGATATCTTCTATTTCTTTCGCCTCGGCCATTATAGCCAGAAGTTGTTCTCGTGTTGTTTCCAGATTTGACAATCTGGCCGAAAGGTCCACATATTGTTCGGTTACATCCTGGGCCGATGTGCTCTGAGCGGATACCTCGACTGCCAGTTGAGCGATGGTTTCCATGGCATCGCTGAAATACTGTGCGGGTATACGTATGCTTATATAGCCATAGATGCGCCCCCCGCTTTTCCAATTGTTGGAGGAGACAACATATCCCTGATAGCTTTGTGCGATTTGGCTTATTTCGTCAAGTGTATCTGGAATATCCTGGACTATAATTGTCATATTGCCGTTGTTGACAATCATGCGGTCTTTCGAAACCGTGACAATCGAACCGCTATCGTTAATATCTTCTCCCGGTGCATAAGTGGTCGTACTGATAGGATAGTAACTTGAAGTGCCAGTTGTTAGAGTGGAGTAACCTTTATTCTGTTCGCTTTCACCTCTGGAGCAGGAAAAGGTGGTAAGTAACAGGACAGCAGATAAGAATATAATGAAGGCCTTTTTCATTTCATTACCTCCCTTTGAACCACTTGAGTAATAAAGATGTCTCTCTTTAATAATAATATCAGTATATATCTTATAACGCCCATGTCAATAAAAGGCTACCCCATTTATTAAAAAGAGATAAAAAATCCCCTCCCGAATATATCGGAAGGGGATTCAAGTTTTCTAAAACAGGTCTGGTGTTAGTTGGTTTTTCTGCCGCCAATACCCTTGGCTGTGGTGTAATTAGCTTTAGCTTCTTCATGAGGTCTTAATGAGCGTGTAGCTTTTCCGGCTTGCCACATCTCGGAATTGCCCATCTCGGAGAGTTCCTTGCCGAGCTGTTTTTTATAATCAAGCCCGCCGCAGGCGCTGATGACACGCGCCGTCTCCGAACCGTTGGCAACCTTTTCGTAAAGTTCCTTGAATACAGGCATAACCGCTGCCTTGAATTTAGGTTTCCAGTCCAGTGCGCCTCTCTGGGCGGTAGCGGAACAGTTGGCGTACATCCAGTCCATGCCGTTCTCGGATACGAGTTTAATAAGGCTTTCGGTCAGCTCTTCTACCGTTTCATTGAAGGCTTCGCTGGGTGAATGGCCGTGTGCTCGCAGGGTGTCGTATTGAGCTTCCATTATTCCTGCCAGGGCGCCCATCAAGACGCCGCGCTCGCCGACGAGGTCGCTGTAAACCTCTTTTTCAAAGGTGGTCGGGAAGAGATAACCCGCTCCGATGCCAATACCGATGGCAAGGGTGCGGTCTTTCGCTCTGCCGGTGTAGTCCTGGAAGATTGCGAAACTGGCATTGATGCCGGCGCCCGAAAGGAAGTTGCGGCGTAGTGAAGTGCCGGACCCCTTGGGTGCCACCATAATGACATCGATATCCTTGGGAGGTATGATGCCCGTCTGGTCTTTATAAACGATGGAAAAACCATGTGAGAAATATAATGCCTTGCCGGGTTTCAGGTGCTTTTTAATGGTTGGCCAGACCGCCTTGTGAGCGGCATCGGCGATTAGTACTTCTATGATTGTGCCCTTTTCGCAGGCTTCCTCGATTTCGAACAGGTCTATGCCTGGTTTCCAGCCGTCTCTAACAGCCCTATCCCAGTCTTCGGGAAATTGCTTCGATTGCCCGATAATGACTTTCATCCCGTTGTCCTTCAAGTTCAGCGATTGTCCTGGGCTCTGGATTCCATAGCCGAGGATTGCGATGGTTTCGTTCTTGAGCACTTCGCGGGCTTTTTCAATCGGGAATTCCGCTCTTGTTACTACCTCTTCATCCGTTCCACCAAAATTAATGATTGCCATAGTTCTATCTCCTTATCCTTTTATATAAAACTAGATAATTATAGAATCGGTTCAAGAAATATGTCAATTAAATTCGACGATGGCGGGCTTATAAACAGCCTGACTTTAAATGCAGGGTCTAATTATTCTTTCACGGCAGCCAGAAAGGAATCGTGCAATTTCTTGACTTAGCATTCCCGATAACCTATATTGGGAGAGATACAAGTCAAGGCATTTTGAGCAAAAATATGAATGTCGGGGTATGTAAATTAAAACTCAGGCTGGCGGAGAATATGTCGTTAAAGGGAAAGCGGCAGGTTATCAAACCTATCATCACGCTTATCAGGAACAAATATAACGTCTCGATTGCCGAAGTGGAAGACAACGACCTGTGGCAGATAGCGACACTTGGGATTTGCTTTATCAGTAACGACTCCCAGTACACCGATGAAGTCATCGCCAGCATTATAAATTTTATTAACAGTGGGCGTTTTGAAGTTGAGATTATAAATCAGGAAGTCGAAATCATGCCCTTTTAATTGAATATGGATACCTCATCTTTTTTAAACTATATCACGGCGCAGGCTTCCTATAACGGGCAGATAGCGCATCTGGAAAATATACCTCCGCGCGAGGCCATTTACTCTGAAACGAAAAAGCCTTTAAATCCCGAACTCGAAGCCGTCCTGAAGAAAAAGCATGTTTATCCCCTCTACCTGCATCAGGCAGAAGCGATAGATATTGCACGCAATGGCGAGAACGTTATGATAGCTACCTTCAGCGCCAGCGGCAAAAGTCTGTGCTATAACATTCCCGTAGTCGAAGAGATTATTTCCCATCCTTCCAGTCGTGCCTTATATCTCTTTCCCACGAAAGCACTGGCGCAGGACCAGCTCGGTAAGCTGCATTATATGTTTTGTCCGCAGTTTATCGGTAAGGAGCAGGTTGTAACCTTCGATGGCGATACTCTCCAAACGGAGAGAGCGGAGATAAAGAAGCAGGCGAGAATAGTGCTTACCAATCCGGATATGCTGCATCTCGGCATATTGCCGAATCATGACGACTGGATGAGGTTTCTGCGCAATCTTAAATATGTGGTAGTAGATGAGGCACATAGCTATCGCGGTGTTTTTGGTTCGCATGTGGCTCTTATCCTGCGAAGGTTAAGGAGAATTTGTCATATCTATGGCGCCGAGCCTCAGTTTATATGCTGTTCGGCAACCATAGACAACCCATGCGAGCATGCCGAAAAGCTGGTGGGTTTGCCGTTCGAGGTGGTAAACGAGGACGGTGCGCCACACGCTGCCAGGGATTTTGTATTCTGGAATCCGCCGATTACGGATATGGTCAGGGGCATAAGGCGCAGCAGTAACAGCGAAGCCACCAATCTTTTCGTTGAGCTGGTGAGGCATAACATACGTACGCTGGCTTTTGTCCGAACTCGCAGGTTGACAGAGCTTATCTATAGCTATGCTAAACAGAAGCTGGAAGAGATAAGCCCTCTGCATGCAAAGAGAATCAAGCCTTACCGTGCCGGATATCTGGCGGAGCAGCGGCGTAAAATCGAACAGGAGCTGCTTAATGGCCAGCTTATGGGGGTGGTGGCGACCAATGCACTGGAACTGGGCATCGATATCGGGGATTTAGATGCTACTGTACTTACCGGTTATCCCGGCACTATTGCCAGCACCTGGCAGCAGGCAGGGAGGAGTGGCAGGGGTGGTGAAAGGTCTCTCAGTTTTCTGGTAGCACTGGATAATCCGCTTGACCAGTATTTTATGCACAATCCAGAAGCATTTTTCAGGAAGAGCTTTGAAAATGCACTTATTAATCCGCAAAATCCGTATATATTAAACGAACATCTCCTGTGCGCCGCATGGGAGTTACCTTTGAGTCAAAATGATAAGAACTATTTCGGCATCGATTTTACAAAAGGGCTGGCGGAGTTGGGGAATGATGGTTTAATCAGGCAGCGACATGGCCGCTGGTACCCGTCTACTTCAGTAAGCTATCCGGCGCAGGATGTAAATATACGCTCTGCTTCGGCAGATAGCTTTGCGCTTATCGACACCTCTACTAACTCCCTGCTGGAAACCGTTGAAGCTGGTTTTGCCATAATGCAGGTGCATCCCGGGGCGATCTATCTGCACCAGGGGGACGCTTATCTGGTTACTTCACTGGATATAAAAGCCCGTATGGCAAAATGCGAGCCTGCAAAAACCAATTACTACACGGTAACGAAAGAGTTAACGGATCTGACCGTTTTAAAGAAATTAAAAGAGAAGCAATGCGGCAAGACGCAGGTTTGCCTGGGTGAGGTGGAGGTTACGACGGTGGTAACCGGTTTTAAAAAGAAAGCCCAGTACACGGAGGAGACAATAGGGGAAGAATCTCTGGATCTGCCGCCGCAGCGCCTGCGCACAGTTTCTCTGTGGTTTGACATAACGAATACGGAGATGCAGGCTCTGGAGAAAGGGGGTCTTGATATCTCAGGCGGATTGCATGCTGTGGAGCACGCTGCCATCGGTATTCTGCCGCTTTTTGCTATGTGTGACAGGAATGATATAGGGGGTGTTTCCACACCCTTCCATTCGGATACTGGCAGGGCACAGGTGTTCATTTATGATGCTTATCCCGGTGGGGTGGGTATTGCGGAAAAGGGGTTTGACCTCATAGTCGATTTGTGGCAGGCTACGTTGAACACTATCGCCGTATGCCCATGTCAGGATGGGTGTCCGAGTTGCATTCAATCCCCTAAATGTGGCAATAATAATAGTCCGCTGGATAAAGGGGCGGCAATGCATATCCTGAGAGATATGTTAAAATGATGAATCGGTTGATGTTAAGGGGGGTGAATGATAAAGATCGGTGTTGACCCGGTAATATTCTCTATAGGCCCGTTCCATATCGGCTGGTACGGCATGGCAATATCCATCGCTATACTGGTACTTATACTGTGGGCGATGTATGAAGTAAAGAAAGGTGCAAGAATTACCTATGAGCAGTTATTTACAGCGGCTATTATAGGCATCCCTTCGGGAATTATCGGTGCCAGGCTATTTCATGTTATCGACCGGTGGGAATACTACAGCCAGGACCTATCGAGGATAATCGGCGGTGAAGGGCTTTCGGTGTATGGAGCCATCATTGGAGCGTTTTTGGGGGTCTGGATTTACAGTCGGTTTAGTAAAGTGAACTTCCCCCATCTGCTTGATACCATAGTGCCGGGGATAGCGTTGGCTCAGGCTATCGGAAGGGTGGGGTGTACTTTGAATGGCTGCTGTTATGGGGTTAATACCACCCTGCCCTGGGGAATCGAGTACACGAATCCTAACAGCTATGGCTATGGTGCGGGGGTAGTGCATCCGACGCAGGTCTATGAAATTATTTTTATGCTGCTTTTGTTCGGGCTTCTTTATAAACTGCGCGGCAGGTTGAAGCCCGACGGGGCGCTGGCTTTAGTTTATTTTGCTGCCTATGCAATATGGCGGTTCGGCATTGATTTCATCCGTGACGGAACGCCCTTTCTGTTCGGGCTGCACCAGGCACAGGTAATCGCAATAGTTATCTTTATTGCAGTTATTGCTCTGGCAATTAAGAGTAAGGTGGGTTTTGTAAAGAAAGGGGTTGTTGTTGAAAACAGGGAGGGAGAAGGAGGAGAAGAAAATGGATAAAGGGCATGCTAATAATGTTTTTGAGGTACTTATCGAAATACCCAAAGGAAGCCGTAATAAATATGAATTCGATAAAAAAAGAAGGTTGATAAAACTGGACCGCATGTTGTTTTCATCGGTTCATTATCCCAGTGACTATGGTTTCTTCCCTGAGACGCTGGCACTGGACGGCGACCCGCTGGATGCGCTGGTGCTGGTGGGGGAGCCGACATTCCCCGGGTGCCTGGTTGATGTGAAGCCTATCGGGTTATTCAAAATGTGGGATGAAAAGGGACCGGATGAAAAAATATTGTGCGTGCCGATTGCCGACCCCATGTGGAATTACCTGCAAAGTTTAGATGATGTGCCCCCACATCTTTTAATAGAAATTGAGCATTTCTTTAAAATCTATAAAGAGCTGGAACATAAGAAAACCGGTGTCGAGGGCTGGCAAAAAGATATGAACGAAACTTTACGTATCATCAAGGAATCCTTCGACAGGTACAAACAGGCTAATCCTGTATAGTTACGATAACGCGCTTGTTAATTAAAATATAGTGCATATAATCGGTTTATATTCTCAATAACGGATAGGAGGAATTTTTGGAGCCTGTAAGGTAGACCTCTGCAGAGTAAAATATAACAGTATTACATATCGTTTTATATTTTATTTATCTCCACGGCTGTAAAGCTGCGGGATGTTTATGTTTATTTTAATCTTTAAATTAACAGGAGTTTACTTTGGAATACATAAAAACAGGTAAATACGAACAGAATTTCCTTTTTGATAACATGATGGGGCCGAATGCCATGAAAATAGTCGAAGAATTGACGGCAGGCCTTAGCATAAAGCCCGGAATGAGAGTTTTGGATTTGGGATGTGGCAGGGGGCTTACATCTATCTTTCTGGCAAAAGAATTCGGCGTGCAGGTATTTGCGCATGATTTGTGGGTCGGCGCTACCGAAAACTATCAAAGGTTCAAATCATTCAA
>CAZJVO010000076.1:0-7158 GCA_964549815.1 uncultured Dehalococcoidales bacterium
CTATCGGCGGCAAGGATTCGAACGAATTCATGGCCGTTTCCGAGGTGGGAGAGGATGAAATCATCTATTGTGAAAGCTGCGGCAGGGCTGCCAATGCCGAAAAGGCCAGGAGCATAAAGCCTGAAGCTGATGGCAGCACACCCTTGCCTGTGGAAGAGGTGCCTACCCCCGGCTGCAAGACCATCGAAGAAGTATGTAGATTCCTGAAAATCGAACCGATAAACACTTTGAAAGCCGTTTTCTATATCGCCGACGATGAATTCATCTTCGTTGCCATCCGGGGGGATATAGATGTAAATGAGGTAAAGTTAAAGAATCTGCTGCACTGCATCGACCTGAGACTGGCAACCGAAGCTGAGGTTGCCGCAAAAGGAATAGCTGCTGGATTTGCATCTCCCATAGGATTGAAGGGGATTAAAATCGTCGCCGATGAATCGGTTGCCTCGGGAACCAACTTTGTTGCTGGAGCCAACAAAGCCAATACCCATCTTAAGAACGTCAACTATCCCCGCGACTTCAAAGCGGATTTAGTTGCCGATATATCACTATCGCGTGCCGGAGACATATGTAAGGAATGTGGCGGTAAGCTGCTTGCCACCCGGGGGGTGGAAGTGGGGCATGTATTCAAGCTGGGCACATTCTTAAGCGAAAAAATGGGTGCTTATTTCATCGATGCCAATGGCGAATCGAGACCTATCGTCATGGGATGCTATGGTATAGGCATTGGCCGGCTGATGGCAGCCTCAATTGAGGTAAACCATGATGAAAAGGGTATCATCTGGCCACTGAATATCGCTCCCTATCAGGTTTATCTGTGCCCGTTATTCATGGAAAACCCACAGGTTGCGGAAAAAGCCGAAAGCCTTTACCATGAACTGGAAGCGCTGGGAATAGAAGTACTCTACGATGATAGAAGCGAATCCACCGGCGTTAAATTCAACGATGCTGACCTGATGGGTATCCCGCTTCGTATTACCGTCAGCCCGCGCTCGCTGGAAAAAGGCTGCATCGAGGTAAAATGGCGCTCCGATAAGAAGGCTGAACTGGTCCCAGCAGAGGGGGCGGCTACCAGGATTAAAGAAATGCTGTTTAAAAATTAAATCTTTTTATTAAAAATAATTATTCTTATCGATATTGGTTGCTTCCGCTCTTAAACCCTTTCCCGATTCATCGGGACTCAGGACGAGCGGACTAAAAATTAATCAAGCCGCGCATCCTGAGCTTGTCGAAGGAAGCAGCGTCCAGGTATTATTCACAATAACCATGATTGATAAGAATTGAATGGATTGTTATTTATATACGATTAATAAAATGATAATAATATCAGTTGGATAATAGAGGATGGCAAAGCATGTTTTCTAAAATGAAAAAGGTTATTATATCAACCCTGATAGGAGCTTTAGGGCTCGGTATTTCAGGGCTTCTTTTCGCAACCCTGCAGACCATGGAAGAGGAGAATATCTGGCTATGGATACTGGGATGGGTGGTTATAGGCATCATCAGCATGGCAGTACTCGGTTTTTCGCTCGGTGGCACTAAAAAGCTCAGCAATTCCGCCATGTGGGGAGCCGCAGCTGGCGTAGCCAGCGGTTTTCTGACCGGGAATCCCGATTACGAACTCTGGTTAAAAATGGCTATCATCGGATTGCTTTTTGGCGCTGCCATGGGAATGGTCTGTGGCTCGTTTAACCCCGAAAGCAAAAAAAAGGAAAATAAAAAAGCGGACGACAGGGCTATCCGCTGCGATGAATGCGGCGCAAAGGTGGCCAAAGACGATAAATATTGCCACGAGTGTGGAACCGAGTTCGAGTAAAGGGTGGAATACCCTTTCTATCCCCTTGTATCGTTTTAATCCCACCCTCCACTTCCCCCCTCTACATGCGCACAGGGAAATGACAGATAGCATAACTGCCATACCTGGTCCCGATAGCTCGGGAGAGCATCGAGAGTGCAATTGTCATACCGGGGCATACCCCAGAAGCAGGCGATGCCCATACGTTACCTGCAAGCGACTAATGTCGTCCCTGATAATTATATAAGCACTCTATAACAAAGTGCCTGGCGATTTGGCGATTATCAACGGCAACAGGGTAATTAAAGGGCATCGTCCCGACTGGTCGGGACTCGTAGTGGCAGTAAGAATAATCTCTGCCAAATAAAATCGCCCTATCGGTATTGGACAGGGCGAAAAATGCTTTGCAATAAATCCCAATTGTTATACTCTGAGTGTCGCCCCCAGTGCATTCTTCAACTTGAGAAGTATCTGCTCCAGGACTTTATCGACTTCCACATCGGTCAATGTGTGCTCAGGCGATTGTAAGATAATCCTGTATGCCATGGATTTCTTCCCGGGTTCAACCTGTTTTCCGCTGTATACATCGAACAGGGTTACTTCTCTAACCAGCGAGAACCTGCTGATGATATCAACCAGCTGCTTATGCGCAACGTTGCTGTCGACCACCAGAGCTATGTCCCTTATTGCCGCAGGAAAGCGCGGAATGGGATGATAGCCTTCACGCTGCAAAGTATAAGGCAGCAGTGATGAAACATTCAGCTCGAACAGGTAGACCTTTTCCGAAATATCGAAAGCAGCCGCTACCATGGGATGCACTTCCCCAATAACCCCCAGCCTGCTGCCGTTAACTATAACCTCTGCCTGCCTGCCTGGGTGCAGGCTGTCGTCGTTAGACTCACAGAAGTCTGCCCTTACACCGAGGTATTCCAGGAGGCTCTCGACCACCCCCTTGACTGAGAAGAAATCGAACGGCGGTGTGTGCATCGGCCAGGCCTTTTCCTCTTCCGGATTATACATCAGACCGCAGAGAATCTCAGGCTCTTCGGGGAGGTCATTTTCACGCCGCAGATAGATTCGATTAAGCTCGAAAATCCGTATCGGTCCCTCTTCATGCCTCAAATTGGATTGCAGTACAGAGAGCATTCCGCTCCTTAAATTGGTGCGCAGACATTCCTGGTCGGAACTCATGGCATTGGATAATTTTATCGGCTCTCTGTCCGGGAAACCGGATGCATATGCCTTCGCCAGGATTTCCCTGCTGGTTAATGAATAGGTAATAATCTCCTGGAAACCAAACCCTACCAGAGATTGCCTGACCTTCCCCTTCAAATCCATCAATCGATTTGGCTCCTGGTGTGCAATCGGCCCGCTTAAAAGCGTTGTGGGGATGTTATCATAACCTGTTATACGAGCAACCTCTTCGATTAAATCGACCTCTAGATTGATATCACTCCGCCAGTAAGAAGGGGTAACCAGGAACTCCCTTTTCTCAGGGAAGGCTGCCACCTGAAAACCCAGAGAAGACAGCGTCTTTCCCACTTTTTCAATTTCGAAACCCGTACCGAGGATGCGTTCGATTTCGCTCGAGCGCAGAAGAAGCGGTTTAACCTCTTTTTTATGCGGGTATACATCGATAATACCTTTCGCAGCTTTGCCACCGGCAAGCTGTAGTATCAACTGGGTTGCGCGCCTCAATGCCGGGATGGTCAGGTCAGGGCGAATACCCCTCTCGAAACGCATGCTGGCCTCACTGACCAGTTTAAGGTCGTGGCTGGTATAGTGAATGCTGGCAGCATTGAAGTTGGCGGATTCCAGAAGAATCGATGTGGTATTCTCAGTGATATCGCTGTTGGCACCCCCCATGACACCAGCAATAGCAACGGATTTTTCGCCGTCCGTTATCATCAATGTATTATCGGTTAACTTACGCTCGACACCGTCCAGCGTTTGCATCACTTCGCCGTTTTTGGCGCGTCGAACAACGATTTTCTTCGTTTTTATTCTATCGTAATCAAAGCTATGCAGCGGCTGCCCATATTCGAACATCACATAGTTGGTAATATCGACTATATTACTTATAGGCCGCAATCCACAGGCAATGAGACGCTGCTTCAGCCATTCGGGAGATTCACCTATTCTAACGCCGGTTATAAGGCTGGCGCAGTAACGAGGGCACAGGTCTTCATCCGCTATCTCAATAGAAATTTGTTTTCCTATATCATCCCCTGTTTCTTCATAATCAAGCCCGGGAGCCCTGACCTTCTTGCCGGTAATGGCAGCTACCTCCCAGGCAACACCGATTACCGAAAGCAGATCGGGGCGGTTGGGTGTAACCTCGATGTCCAGCACTATATCGGATAAAAATTCGGCCAGTGGCCTGCCAACAGGTGCCTCAGGGGACAACACCAGTATCCCCTCGTGGTTTTTAGATATACCAAGCTCCATTTCAGAGCAGACCATACCGCAGGATTCTACACCTCGAATCTTAGCCGGCTTCAAAACGGATGCCTGCCCCGTGTGTGCATCGATAAGGTTGGCGCCGACCGTGGCAAAAGCGACCTTATCGCCTATAGTCAGGTTGGGCGCTCCACAGACCACAGTCTGCCTGCCGCTTCCCGTATCAACAGTAGCCAGCCTCAGGCGGTCGGCGTTGGGGTGTGGGTCGATACCTGCAACCTGACCGATGACCACACCCTCCCAGCTTTCACCGATGCATCTTATACTGGACTCGGTGCCCGACATCGTCAACCGGTGTGCCAGTTCTTTCGGAGGTAAATCTATATCGATATAATCTTTAAGCCATTTAATTGGTACTTTCATAGTTAAAACTGCCTCAAAAATCTAAGGTCGCCGCCATAGAACAGGCGGATATCATCGATGCCATAACGCAGCATAGGCACACGCTCCAGCCCCATTCCAAAGGCAAACCCTGAATATACAGATGAGTCGATGCCGACCCCCTCCAGAACTCTCGGATGCACCATCCCTGCGCCCAGTATTTCTATCCAGCCGCTGTTGCTGCACAGGCGGCATCCGCTACCCTTGCACACGGCACATTCAATAGCCATTTCAACACCCGGTTCCACGAATGGGAAGAAATCGCAGCGGAAACGCGCTTTCCTATCTGAGCCGTAGTAGCGGCGGGCAAACTCGTAAAGGGTGCCCTTCAAATCCGCCATGGTGATTCCTTTATCCACCGCCAGGCCCTCGATTTGAGTGAACATGGGGATATGGGTAGCATCGATAGCTTCGTATCTGTAAACCTTGCCGGGAACGACAATGCGCACCGGGGGCTTGATTTTTTCCATCACGCGCACCTGCATCGGTGAGGTATGTGTGCGCAAAAGCATCGGGCGCTCGCCCTTTGCATTCTGGTAATCGACCCACAGGGTCTGCATATTATCACGCGCCGGATGTTCCTTGGGGATATTCAGCATATCGAAGTTATAGTAATCCCATTCCACCTCAGGCCCTTCCACCGCCTGAAAGCCCATGGAAATGAATATCTGGCACATCTCGGCGATTACCTGACTCATAATGTGCAGGCGCCCTACCGGAGTTTTGCGGCCGGGCAGGGAGATGTCCAGCGGGGTTTCACCCTCTGGAGCAACCATTTTTTCACCGAGTGAACGCTCTTTCTCCTCGAGAAGCGACTCCAGCTCAAGCTTGAGCTGATTGGCAGCAGCGCCAACCGTCTTTTTCTCTTCGATGGAAAGAGCAGCCAATCCACGTAAGATTTCATTGAGCCTGCTCTTTTTCCCCATGTACCGGATGCGCCATAGTTCCAGTTTTTTATTGTCATCAATGGTTTCCAGTTCGGCAAGCGCCTGCTTTTCCATTTCTTCCAGTTGTTGTAATATGCTCATATATTTATTACTGCTTTATTTTTATCTATGGATTATAGGCTATTGAGTCTTCAAGGGTCAAATAAAATATTAAGGCGATGTTGCACCGACTGAGTCGAATGTTAATCGGGGAATGGGTAATTCCACCCTCCACCACTAATTAGCCAGTACCTCGAATTGACTCGTGATTTTTATTTCATAGGGGCTCATTACGCTCTCCAAATAGATATTAGCATGACTGTTTATTTTTATCATTTCCAGCTATATAGTATAATCATAAGCAGTATTTATGGGAGGAATATGCAATGGACCGTCAGGATGTACAATCAGCCTATAATGACATTATGGCTCATATTGAGAAACAGAGTGGTAAATACGAAACATGGTATGCAGATACCACTTCCGACTGGAAAACAACGATATTCAAGGAGCATAAGGTCCCGCCTAAAGGATACTGGTGGATGGTGCGTCAGTGTTATACTCCGATTGCCGCAAAAACAGTCAGGGATTCCCTGGTTGAGCTCGGATGTAAAACCGGCCCCAATCCTGATGACGGCAGAAATGTCGTCTATGTGTATGCCTATTTGATAAGCGAAATAACCAGGCAAGGTGATGAGGAGGCTAAGCCTTCGCCAGCAAAAGAAATACCATCCGAAAAGTCATCTGAACCGGAGAAGCCCTGAGCCATAAAACCAATAGTAACCTTTTTAAAGTCGGGGTATGTAAAATCCCCCGGCTTTTTTGTTAGTCGATTCATACTGTCATACTGAGCCCCAAACTGTCGGAACACAGTCACGGCGACAAAATCTGTTCTTGCTGAGCTTGTCCGCGGGCGATGATATTCCTCGCTGGAGGTCATCGCATTACCCCTCTCAGACTCAGATGAAGCTCTTCTCACAATGCATTGGAATCGGAATAACAGTGTAAAGGGGCTCACAATGGCACTTATATTGTTAAAACAGGGAAACGATAAAGAACCCTACCATTACAAAAATCAATACAACCTTAAGCAGAGTGCCGAAAAGAAAGCCGACAAGGGTTCCGAGAGCCGATTTAAAAGCATGGTCTGCAGGTTTACCAGCAACCAGTTCCCCAATCAGAGCCCCCAGCAGCGGACCCAGGATAACCCCCCACAGTTGAAATATAATGATACCCAGAAAAAGCCCGATGGATGCCCCTATAATCCCTCCTTTACTGGCTTTGTATTTTTTAGCTCCCAGCAGTGGGGCTATATAATCCAGTAAAAGAGCCAAAACTGTTAATACGGCAAAGACGATTATGGTGGTAACTGAGATGCGCTCCCAGCCTGTCCCTATCGCATATATAAACAACCCCAGCCAGGCAACCGGAATACCCGGTAAAAACGGCAATATTACTCCCAGCAAGCCGACAAGCATCAGTACTGCGCATATTATGGCAAAAATCACTGTTTCCATCTGTTTTTATCCTTTGTGCTGTTCAGTCATCGCCACCAATTATATCAGATGCTGCCATGGCTGCAAATCATAGAGCCGAAAG
>CAZJVO010000077.1:0-7048 GCA_964549815.1 uncultured Dehalococcoidales bacterium
CAAAAAACAGTATTCACAACTGGCAAAAGGCATCGCTGTTTTTGTGGGAGTAATCCTGCTTACCGTCATCCCATGGCTGATTATAGAACCACAGTCATTATGGTCGATGTTTTCATATCATCTGGAAAGAGGGCTGCATGCGGAAAGCACTTATGGTTCCTTTGTTCTGCTGGGACAGCTCTTCGGATGGACACAGGTAGATTACGATTTTAACTTCGGTTCCTTCAATATCACATCTGCCCTTGCAGACAACCTGGCGCACAGTTCTTTCTATATTATGGCTGCTGTATTGCTGGCGATTTATGGGTTATTCGCTTATCAGCTATACAAACAGAGAAAAAATGATAAGGACATGGCATCTTTACAGGTAGAGGAAGAAACGCTGCTCATGCGCTATGTTGCCCTCGCTATGATGGCATTCCTGCTCTTCAATAAAGTATTTTCAGCCCAGTATATGGTCTGGATTTGCCCACTGATACCGCTGCTTAACATCCGCTATAAAAACCTTATCACCGTACTCCTGCTTATAGCCGGTGCTTTTACAATATATATCTACCCGTTCAACTATGTGGAATTCGAATACTTCGAGAGCTTCCCGGTCCTGATAATGTCACGCCGCAACCTGCTATTGATAATAGCGTTTGTATTGATGCTTATAGCCAGGAAACCGCAGGAAAAGAAGATATTTGCCCCAGAAGTACATGCTTAAAAAGATAACAACAACGCCAGCTTTTTAAGCACCAGCGCTATAGTATCTTCGGGTAATGAGAAAATATATTCCGCATCTCCTCGCCATCTTTTGTGACACAGGAATTTGCCGGCACCCCTCCTGTAAAAAGCCAGCCGCCATCGCACCCCCGCCACTGAATAGCAATGATGAATGATGTATGATGTATAATTAAGGCATCGATTAAGTAGGCATACATCATCACTGCCCCTATGGGAACACTGAATAATAGCGGGGTAATATCAACGGCTTAACGCAGGGAGTATTCTATGAAGTGTTTAATTTTGGCCAGCGGATTCGGCACCAGACTGTATCCGATAACACAAAAGACATCCAAGGGGTTGCTGCCTTATAAAGGGAAACCAATTATCAGCCATCTCGTTGAAAAAATACCACACTGGATTGATATATCAGTGACCACCAACCGTAAATTCGCTTCACAATATGAGGACTGGCAAAAAAGACTAAACAGGCATATCGATTTATGGGTAGAGCCCGTGGATAATCCGGAACAAATGCTGGGAGCTGTAGGTTCGCTGGATTACTGGGTCAGCGGTAACAACATCAATGACGACCTGCTGGTCATCGCCAGCGATAATTATTTCGAAATGAGCCTTGCGGGTTTTCTCTCTGCCTTTAATAAACATGACCCTCTGATAGCCGTATACGACATCGGAAACCATGATGCAGCACGCCAATTCGGTGTGGTTAAGCTGGATGGAATAAGAGTCATCGAACTGGCAGAAAAACCTGCAAACCCCGAGTCCTGCCTTATATCAACCGCCTGCTATATTCTCCCATCACGCATAATCCCCCTGCTCAACCAGTATTGTAAACAGGCAAGGAGGGACAACCTCGGGAACTTCATCAGATATCTGGTTGAAATAGATTCAGTTCAGGCTTATATCTTCAAAGGCCAATGGTTCGATATCGGAAGCGTGTGGAACAAGCTATCGAACCATAATGACTGAATGATAAAATCATATCGCCCCGATAATCGAGGATAATCCTGTACTAATATTTTTATACGGCACATTCTAATCCTGTGACATAGACAGGCTATCGATATTTTTTCCAAAAGATACGTGCCTTCATTCCGCGTCCCAATGAGTGGATTATTAAGTTATGTGAGACTGTAACTTTTTATCCTCACCCCCTTGTTGGATGACATATCAGCATATATAATCTATTTAGAAAGCCTGATTTATTGAAAATAACTATGCTCCCATAGCGAAAAGCCGATGTTTGAGACAAATAAGAAATATTGCACGGGCGTAATACATAGCTCGGTCACATATACAGCTTTGTTCTTCGCCTTTTATACATTTTCAATTACACATGAGGGCTTAGCCTGCAGCGTCATCCCATATTACAAATAATTAAATGGGATAATAGAAAAAATGAGCCAAAAGTACCTTTAAATATCGCCAGATAAGGATTATAAATATACTGCAATTGTAAATAACAGGGTATCAAGAGAAGATACTGTGGAAAAGAACACAAACAATTTGCACCAGGATAATAATGACGAAATAAATAACTTCTCCATGATTTTCGATACCTACCTGGGAGGTTCGTCTTTAGGCTTTGCCCTTGTCGACCCTGGATTCATAATAGTATATGTCAACAAGGCACTGGAAAAAATCACAGGCTATACAAAAAACGAAATCATCGGAAAAAATCTGACTGAATTCATAACTTATCCCTCGGAAGAGACCCGCAATCTGGTTGCCGATTATACCATGGAAGCAACGGAGGACAGCAAACCTCTGACCTTCGAATTCGACCTGGCAGGGAAAGAAGGCAGGCATAAATGGATTGAGATAACCATTATTCCTTTTCGGAGGAAAGAAAATGAGACGCCTGTCGGTTTCATTATAAACATGGTCGATAAATCCGAAATCAAATCAATTCAGGAGCAGTGGAAATTATCCACCTATGCCTTCAGGGCTATTCATGAAGGCACCATCATTACCAATACCAGAATGGAGATAATTCATTTCAACAGCGCCGCTGAAAATATCTTTAAAATCAGAGCGTCCGAAGCCATAGGCAAAAAAATATTCGATGCTATCAGGATAATCCATCCCTCCGAGGATGAACTAAGAAAGCAATTTGAAGACTTCGAGACTGATAAAGAGGGATCACGCTGGGAGCACCTCATCGAAACCCCGCAGGGACAAATATGGGCTGAAGTCTTCATGCAGAAGATAAGAGACGAAAATGGTAAGCACATTGCCAATCTGGCAATCGTTTCAGATATCACCGAGCGTAAAAAGGCGGAAGAAGCGCTGCGTTTATCCGACCAGGCGTTTAAAGCAATACGAGAAGCAATTGTCATCACCACCTTGGACGATGCCATTGTATTGTTCTGGAACAAAGCCTGCGAGGATATGTACCACATAAAAGCGGCAGACGCTATCGGGAAAAGGGTTACAGACGTATTGCATATCGTAGAACCCTCGATGGAGCAAATACATAAAGATTTTCTGAGGCTAAAAGTAAATGGATTCGCCCACTATGAACACCTGATTCAAGTCGATAAGAATAAAAAGATATGGATTGAATTACTGGCACAAATAATCAAAGATGCGAATGGTGAGAACAAGGGTGTGTTAAATATAGCCCTGGATATTACCGAGCGTAAGCAGATGGAAGAGCAGCTGCGCAAGAGCGAGGCCAGCCTGGCCGAAGCCCAGGGGATAGCCAAACTCGGAAGCTGGTACCTTGACCTGGAAAATAACGAACTGGTATGGAGCGATGAGATGTATCGGTTATTCGGTTATCACCCAGGAGAAGTGACGCCGACTAAGGAGCTTTTTATCAAGCAAGTGCACCCTGATGACCTGCCGCTGGTAAGCAGTACGATATATGCGCATAAAAGCGGAGAACTCCACGAAGAATCCAGCAATATTATAATCCGTTTCCTGCGCAAGAATGGAGGAGTCTGGTACGGCAATCTAAAAGCCCGCTCCGTATTCGACGATTCGGGAAAAGTAATAAAGGAACTCGGCTCCATTCAGGACATCTCTGATATCAGGGAAGCGGAAGAGAGAGAAAAAGGGATACAGCAGAAACTCACTATCGCCAATAGGCTGGCATCCATTAGAGAAGTAACTTCAGGACTGGTCCATGAAATAAATAATCCCTTGACGGGGGTTTTGGGATTTTCACAACTGCTTATCGACCGGGACATCCCATCAGATATCAAGGAAGACATAGAGGTAATAAACCGTGAAGCCCAGCGGGCAGCTAAAATAGTCTCCGGGCTTCTGACATTCGCATATCAGGACGAACCCGGGTTTACCGTATCCGATATCAACAGGATTATACGGGATACCATCGACCTGCGTTCTTATGAAATGGAAATGAACAACATCAAGATCGTCACCGACCTGGATGAGAATCTGCCCCAGATAGCAGTAGATGAAATTCAGCTGCAACAGGCATTTTTAAATATAATTCTCAACGCCGAACAGGCTATCAAGAGTACACGAAAGAAAGGGGTTTTCACCGTTAAAACCGAGTATAATAATAATAATATACGCATATCGTTTACCGATAACGGGCCGGGGATAAGCAAGGAAAAGCTTGGCAGAATATTCACTCCATTCTTTAACAGCCCAGGCACCTCTGAAGGATTGGGGCTGGGATTAAGCATGACATACAATATAATCACCCGGCACGGCGGAAAAATCTTTGCTGAAAGTGAATTAGGACACGGAACCAAATTCATAATCGAGCTACCGGTTACTGATGCAATGATGACATCGTAGAGGTAGATAAAATGAATATGGAAACTCCGGGACCCCAGCAGAAAATCGGACTCATTGCCGATGATGACAACATCGTGCTCGTTTTTCTGAGCCGGCTGTTAAATAACTGGAAATTCAACGTGGATGCCGTAAATGACGCATATGACGTCATCAGGATTATTCAGGATAAAGATTATGATTTCATTCTGCTGGACGTCAGAATGCCCGGCATGAACGGACTGGAATTATACAACCGTATAGAAGAAATCAAACCAGAACTTGCAAAGAGGATTATCTTCATTACAGGCGATGCTGCAGGAAGGGATACGGACGCTTTCATAAAAAGAAACAGGGTCCTTTGCATTCCCAAACCAATAGATGTAAAAAAATTGAAAAACAGCATCGATACTGTTTTATCTACAGGGAAAAGCACCCTGTAAAAATACAAGCGGGAATACCTGTTCCACTGCAAAACTTTGACAGTGAGACATTACCTGAGACTTTGCTCTTCCGGAGACTGTAACCTGCTTCTGCAATGCAATTGTCTAAAAACAAAATGTGTGATAAGCTATACGAAATTCCTTTAATTTTTATTGAATGAGCGGTAATGTAGTAAAACCCAAATATGGCGGGATTCCGCAGTGGTTTAAAATACCCGAGAATAAACTGACTGCGGCAGGAAAGATCCAGACACTGCCTCTACCAGACAGGGTTATAATTCCGTTGCATCAAAACATAGGCCCCCCCTCCCATCCTCTTGTTAAAATCGGAGACACAGTTCTAACAGGACAGAAAATCGGTGACAGCGATGAATTCAGAGCAGTTCCAGTACATGCCACATTATCAGGTAAGGTAGCCGATATCATTCCTTTTACGAATTCGACACACAATAAAGAACAACAGGCTATTGTCATCGACTCGGATGGAAGGGATAACTGGGTAGAACTCAAAGCAATAAATGATATCGAATCGTTATCGATAGAAGATATCATCTCCAGAATCAGAGAAGCCGGAGTAGTCGGCATGGGGGGGGCTATATATCCTGCTCACCTCAAATTGTTACCGCCCAAAACAGGTAGACTGGACACGGTTATTCTCAATGGATGCGAATGCGAGCCATATCAAACAGCAGACCACAGGGTAATGCTCGAATATGGGGAAAAGGTTATTTCCGGGCTGAAGATAATTATCAGGCTTGTTTCTCCCGACAATATATTCATTGCTATCGAAGACAATAAACCGGATGCAATAGAACATCTGGCAGAAATCATAGAGAAGTCCAGCCTCGACGAGCGGGTAAAGATAGTGCCCATAAAACTGAGATACCCCATCGGAGCCCGTGAATTGCTGGTTAAAGCGATAATAGATAAAGAAGTACCATTCAATGGCAGATGCCGTGACATCGGTGTGGTAGTTCACAATGTCAGCACCGCCAAAGCCATACACGATGCCGTTATGGAGGGCAAACCCTTTATCGAGCAGGTTATTACCGTTACTGGAAGAGTAAAAAACCCTCAAAATCTACTGATAAGAGTGGGTACACCAATTAAAAATCTCATCGAATATTGCGGGGGCATAGCCGATAAAGCCAACGATGTAATACTGGGAGGCCCAATGATGGGCACCTCCGTAACCGACCTGAATACGCCAGTTACGCGGGGAATAAGATGCCTGTTACTCAATAATACCAGGGAAAGGAATGAGCATGATTGCATCAACTGCGGAAGATGCGTCAATGCCTGTTCCATGCACCTTGCTCCATCACTGCTGGCTAAATACTCCAAATCGGGCAGGTACGAGGATTGCAGTAAATCTTATATCGATGCCTGTATCGAATGCGGGGTTTGCACTTATGTTTGCCCGGCGAATATCCCGATAACTCAGTATATAAAAACTGCAAAACAGCAGCTTTCTCTCATGGAATAATCGATGGCTAAGATAAATAAAAACGATTACGATGGGACTGAAGAAAGGTTGTCAACCTTCCCGCCTCCCCATATCCACAGTAGCCGGTCTATCCACAGGACAATGTATCTGGTTGTTCTGGCACTGATGTTGCCCACCGGAGCCAGCATTTACTTCTTTGGATTCAATGCTTTGCTGGTTATACTGACCAGTGTGCTCGCCGCCGTTGCCACCGAGTATTTGATAAAACTTATAAGAAAGAAAAAATTCGTCATGGACGGCAGTGCAGTTATCACCGGGTTGTTGCTGGCACTCACTCTGCCACCGACGATTCCGTTATGGATGGTGGCTCTGGGCAGTATATTTGCCATCGCCATAGTGAAAGAAGCCTTCGGAGGATTGGGGCATAATATCTTCAATCCCGCCCTGGCCGGACGCGCCTTTATGCAGCTCAGTTTTCCGGGTGCAATGTCGGTATGGATAGCCCCGTCTGGTTTCTCCCCCGATGCCGTCACCTCCGCCAGCCCGTTAAGCGATGCTTTCGAACAAATAGGCGACAATATGCAATTGTACTGGGATATGCTCATCGGCAACATCAGCGGTTCACTGGGAGAAACATCCGCCCTGTTGCTGCTGGCAGGAGGCATCCTGTTGATAATAA
>CAZJVO010000078.1:0-6919 GCA_964549815.1 uncultured Dehalococcoidales bacterium
CGGGAAGACGATAATGAGATAGCCTTAAATATAGCCGAAAATAATAAATACCTCGGCGTGATGCTGCCCCCCACCCCTCTCCACCATATTTTAATGCACTATGTAAGAAAACCGCTGGTTATGACCAGCGGAAATTTGAGCGAAGAGCCCATCTGCAAGGATAACGACGAAGCATTGGCAAGGCTGAAAGGAATCGCCGATTACTTTATCTTGCACAACCGGGAAATCTATTCCCGATACGATGACAGCGTTTGTCTGGTGGAAAAAGGCGAAGCCCGCACCATAAGGCGTGCCCGGGGTTATGCGCCGTCTCCCATCATGCTGCCATTCGATACAAGGCAAATACTCGCCTGCGGAGCGGAAGAAAAAAATACCTTCTGTCTCACCCGCGACAACTACGCTTTCCTGAGCCAGCACATCGGAGACATGGATAATGTCGAAACGCTGGAGCACTTCGAAAACACCATCGAGTTATACAAACATCTATTCCGTATAAAACCAGAGGTTATCGCCTGTGACCTTCATCCTGAATATCGTGCTACCAGATATGCTCTGCGGTACGCTTCTGAAAACAGTCTGAAGACCGTCGGAGTGCAGCACCACCATGCGCATATCGCCAGTTGCATGGCTGAAAACAGCATACAGGCACCCGTTATCGGCGTTGCTTTCGACGGGACCGGCTTCGGAACGGATGGTAGCCTGTGGGGTGGTGAATTCATGGTATGCGATTTTAAGGAATTCAAGAGAACTGCCCATCTGGAATATATCCCCATGCCAGGGGGTGCAGCCGCCATTCACAAACCATACAGGATGGCCCTCGGCTATATTTTTACCCTGCTGGGGATGCAGACCCCGCTGGGCAATCTGCCGATTCTAAAAGATATTCCGGAGGCTGAGATTGACACCATTAAAAAACAACTGGAATCAAAACTGAACTGCCCGTTGACTTCCAGTGTCGGGCGTTTATTCGATGCAGTTTCCGCCATAGTCGGAATCTGCGGGGAAGCCATATATGAAGCACAGGCAGCTATAGAACTGGAAATGTCGGCGCCAGACGATATAAATGATATAATGGAACAGGAGATTTACCCATTCGCTGTAGATAAAAGCAACAATATATCTATTATAAGATTAAGGGAATTGATAAAAGCGATAATGCACGATGTTATCGATAAGATACCCACAGCGGTTATCGCAGCCAGATTTCACAGGACGATGGCAGAGATGATTATCGAAATCTGTAAATCAATCGCTGAAACTACAGGCCTAAAAACGGTTGCCTTGAGCGGTGGCGTCTTTCAAAACCGGCTGCTGCTGAATCTGGCAATCGAGGGGCTTGAAGAAGAGGGATTTACAGTGCTCAGCCACAAAACCGTTCCGTGCAACGACGGCGGACTTTCCCTGGGGCAGGCGGTAATTGCCCATTACGACGGAACTAAAGACAGATAAGGAGAGAGTTATATGTGTGTTGCAATTCCTTCACTTATCACTGCAATAGACGGTTCAAACGCCGAAGTAGATGTGGGCGGCATATCACGCAAAGCCAGCCTGATGCTCACTCCAGAGGCTAAGGTTGGGGATTACGTTTTAATCCATGCCGGATATGCCATTTCGATAGTTGACCGTGAAGAGGCGGAGGCTACGCTGGGACTTTTCAAGGAACTGGCAAATGGCATGCAGATAGAAGGGTTCAATCCTTAAATGAACGAATTGATTTCTTTCAGACAATCCGACCTGGCAAAAGGGCTGGTAGAAAGCATCAAACGCCATGCCGTCAAAGAAGCCCGCTACATGGAATTTTGCGGTAGCCATACCGTCGCCATCATGAAAAACGGATTAAGACAGCTATTACCAACAACACTGACATTAACTTCAGGCCCGGGTTGTCCGGTCTGTGTCACCGATAATTCAGAACTGGATAAAGCCATCGCTCTGGCGAAAATCCCCAATGTAATCATAACCTCATTCGGGGATATGATAAGAGTCCCCGGTAGTTCATCCAGTTTGCAGGAAGCCAAGGCCGGGGGCAGCGATGTCAGAATCGTCTATTCGCCGCTGGACGCTTTGCAAATTGCCAGAGCCAATCCGTATAAATCGGTAATCTTCATAGCAGTTGGATTCGAAACCACCGCCCCCACCGTTGCTGCCTCCATCGTTCAGGCAAAACAGGAGGGATTAAAAAACTATTATATTCTTTCACTGCACAAGGTGTGCCCACCGGTGATTAAAGCCCTGCTGGATTCAGGAGAAGTAAACCTGCAGGGACTGATTTGCCCCGGGCATGTCAGCGCGGTAATCGGCGCCAGGGCCTGGGATTTTATAGCGATGGACTATGGGATACCCTGCGTTGTTGCCGGTTTCGAACCCCTTGATATTTTACAGTGTATCGATATGCTGGCACAGCAGACCGCCAGAGGAGAAGCAATAGTAGAAATAGCCTATCGACGCAGTGTAACGCGTAACGGCAACATAACAGCACAAAAGATTATGGAGCGGGTTTTCCAGCCCTCTACAGCAGCCTGGCGTGGTATGGGGGAGGTTGTAGACAGCGGTTTAAAACTGAGGCCTGAATTTGCCGACTTCGATGCCGAACTGAGATTCAACTTCGACCCCGGTCCCACCAAAATCCAGAAGGGTTGTATTTGCGGAGAGGTGTTAAGGGGTGTTAAAATTCCGCCGGAATGCAAGCTGTTCAGGAAGGTCTGCACGCCTCTAAATCCCATCGGCCCCTGCATGGTATCATCGGAAGGCAGTTGCTCTGCCTATTATCATTATGGAGAATATAATGACTGAAAGAATACTGCTGGCGCACGGAAGCGGCGGGAGTTTATCGCATGACATCGTAAATGAACGCATCCTCTCGATACTGGGAAACCCGATTTTAAACAGGCTGGATGACTCGGCAGTTTTCGATATCACAGGGAGTATTGCCTTTACCACCGACAGCCACGTGGTGCAGCCGATATTTTTCCCTGGTGGCGATATCGGCCGGCTTTCAGTCTGCGGCACGGTAAACGACCTGGCAGTCATGGGGGCCACACCACTTTACCTGAGCTTGGCTTTGATTATCGAGGAGGGGTTGCCGACACAAGACCTGAAAAATGTTGTAAATTCGATTAAGGAAGCGGCAGACGAAGCCGGCGTAAAGATAGTTACCGGAGATACCAAGGTAGTCAACCGCGGCAACGCCGACAAGCTGTTCATTAACACTGCCGGTATAGGGATTATCCCCGAGGGGGTAAATATTTCCGGGCACAACGCCAGACCTGGGAATAAGGTTATAATCAGCGGAACTATAGGAGACCATGGCATCGCAGTCTTAAGCAAACGCGAGGGAATCGGTTTCGAAACGAAGCTGGAAAGCGACAGCGCACCGCTTAATAAGATGATAGCCGAGATGATACAGACCGGCAAAATAAACTGCATGCGAGACCCGACCAGAGGTGGGCTTTCCAGCACGCTTAACGAAATCGCCGAGCAATCGGGTGTCAGCATTCGCATCGACGAGGAAAAAATACCGATAAGGCGCGAAGTGGCTGCCGCCTGCGAAATGCTGGGGCTCGACCCACTGTATATCGCTAATGAAGGAAAGGTTGTAGCCATAGTAGAAGCGGAAGATGCCGAAAAAATACTGGCGCAGATGAAGAAAAATAAATATGGGCAGAACGCCGCTATCATCGGCGAGGTAACCGAAAAACGTACAGCCAGAGTGACGTTGAAGACCACATTGGGAACCTCACGCATCGTTGATATGCTGGTAGGCGAACCGTTGCCGAGGATCTGTTAAACATGCATGAATTGGAAATTACACGCAGCCTGGTCAATATAGCACTGGATGAAGCCAAAAAAGCTAATGCCAGCAAATTGACATCGGTAACCGTGGTGCTCGGTGAAATGTGTGGAGCGGTGGATGACTCAGTAGCCTTTTATTTCGAACTGATGACTAAGGACACCATCGGAGAAGGGGCAAAAATCAATTTCCGCAAGGTGCCAATGCAGGCCAAATGCTGCCAATGCGGTAATATCGTCAGCCCCAAAGACATTTTCTGGGAATGCGACAGGTGCCACTCGATGGAAATCGAAATGATATCCGGCAAAGAACTATACATAGAAAGCATAGAGGTGGATTAAATGGAAATCAAGGTTTTAAAGAATATACTGGATGTCAACGACCAGATAGCAGAACAAAACCGCAAGCTGCTTAAAGAAAAAAGAATCATGATGATCAATGTCTGGGCATCGCCAGGAGCAGGGAAAACGACGCTGCTGTTAAGAACAGCAGAAGCTCTTAAAGGCAAAACCAGGATGGCGGTTATCGAAGGGGATGTTGCTTCCAGTATCGACACCGTTACGCTGGTGGAAGCCGGAGTAACGGCAATTCAGATAAATACCGAAGGCGGCTGTCACCTCGATGCAGGCATGATAAGCGCCGCTCTTCAGAACCTGCCACTGGAAGAACTGGATATCATCTTTGTAGAGAACGTAGGCAATCTCATCTGCCCGGGGAGCTTCGACCTAGGTGAATACAAAAGGATTATCGTTGCCAGCACCCCCGAAGGCGAGGATAAACCGCATAAATATCCCCTGATGTTCACCATCGCCGATGCCTGTATTGTCAACAAGATAGACCTGATACCCTATGTCAATTTCAATATCGAAAACTTCACACGCACCGTTACCGGCATGAACCCGGATATAGAGATGTTCAAAATAAGCGGAGTAAACGGAGAAGGCATCGGGGAATGGACTGAGTGGGTGACGAGGGAGCTGGGAGAGTATAGGAAGTAAGGGATTACCGACTCTCTGAAAACTTACTTTATTTTTATCACTCTAAATCAAGCAGGAAAGGCATACTCCTTGTAAAGAACGATATGCAGTCCTTTTCCACATTTGCTGCAGGGGCATTATACGTTCGAGATAATTGGCGGGCAATTTGCCGCACATTTCTCTTTCCATCGCAAAGTGATAAGATTTCCAATACCATCGGGTTAATTGGAATAATTTTTGTGGATACGACATCGAATATTACTGGCATCGCCTCCGGATAGGCAATTGCTTTCTTACCAGACGACAAATTCTCTATAATTTTAACTATATTAAATTTGGGACTCCCGATACTTATATTACTCCGTATTCTGGGCACTGAATCCGGTAAAATCTCCTTTTCACGGGCATCCTTCACCGCGCTATGCAGCCCCAGATTCTTAAGCCATGGGTCGCTCTTCTCGAAATGAGACAGGTACAGGAGTATCTCTTCGTAATACAACTTAAATACAGCCTGCCCCTCATACTCTTCGATTATTTTATCCCGATAAATATTACTTAACTCCATTGCTTCATCACTTGTCAGACCGGAGGAGACAGTATAGTTATATGCCAGACTGAAATCAGGATTCGGCCCAACATCGATATTCGTAATCCCGTATCTTTCAGGGAACCTGACTACATCGGCCCCCTTATTAAGCAGAAAGCTGGCAATATTAAAGGAGCCAATAATGTCCTTATTCGCCCTCAGAAATTCAACCGTTTCCAGTGCCTCTTCCCGGCTCTCACCAGGGAAACCCATAAAAGTGTACAAATGGCTCCAGATGCCTGCATCGTGAACATTTCTGCACACCTCTAATGCTGTTTCCCTGCTTGTTCCTTTCCCCATCAGGTCAAGCACCCGGTCACACCCTGATTCCAACCCCAAATACAGCAGCCTGAATCCTGCATGGTACATCTTACGGCACATTTCAGGGATAAACTGCCGTTCCAATCTAATATTCGTAGAACCCCTGAATGCCGTTCCCCTACTGATTAATTCATCGCATATTCTGTTCATCGAAGCTGGAGATATGGCTTCATCCGAAAAAGCAAAATGGGTTACCCCATATCTTTTCCATAATTCCTCCATATCATCGACAACTTTCACCGCATCACGGCTTCTATAAGTCCACCGGTATGATTCATTGTGCGAACAAAATGCGCACTTCCCCCAGTAGCATCCCCGTGAAGAAAGCACAGGCAATACCGGTTCGGGGCTCAGATATAATTCGAGAGGGAATCCATCGAAACACGGCGTTGGCAGACCATTGATATCTGCTGCAGGAAAAATTTCATTGGCACGCACTTCCCCATTATCGAAGTAAATCAAATTGGGGACATCTTTCAGGCTTTTTCCTGAAGATAAATGCTCCACAAGTTCCAGTAGCGGTTTCTCACCTTCGTTGACAACGGCACTGTCAGTAAACTCCGTAAACACCTCTTTATATTTCATCAATGTATCCGAAAACAGGGTAACCACATAGCCGCCTACTACCACATGAACATTTTTATGGCGAGCCTTTATCAGACGCGACATGGTTAGCGCTGGTATAAACTGGCTGTCCCCCGCTATAGAAATACCAATTAGATCGGGGTTTTGCTCTTCTATGTAAGGGATTAAATACCTTTCATAGAGACCTAAAAAGGGGTTTTCTTCCCTGTTTTGGGTAATCTTCTTGACATCCTCAAAAGACCTCTGAATGCGCATATTCAATGGCCAAATCAGGTCCTGACCACCAGGAAAGCATGCTGTGGAGATTATTTCCTGAGCCTGCTCCAGTGTACTTCTGGCTTCGGTCAATTTCGCTATATCATAGAAATCGTTTTTATCCCTGAAAACCCGCTTGGCCTGCTCGACTTTTCCGGCTATAAACGGAATACTCGATTTGGCTTTAAAGAGGTCGCAGTAATATCTCTGCTCTATCCCCGGAGCAAGATGGGCTTTAGAGTTGAGGGCGTCAAACTTGCTTTGCAGTCTACCCCTCAAACTGGAAAGGAACTCCTGCGACATGAGCAGGTCGTATGCTTCGATATTGAAGTCTTTTTGGACAACATCGATGCCATAGCTTTTTAAATAGGCATACAGGGAGGGCAAACTCAGATATGGCCTGTA
>CAZJVO010000079.1:0-6888 GCA_964549815.1 uncultured Dehalococcoidales bacterium
TAACTGGAGGCACTACCTATGAAGGGCTGAAGACCATGCTTGCCGGTGTCTTGCCTACGGAAAACATCTTCTATGCCGTAAAAATCGAGGGCACCTTTACCTATATGCAGACGAGAAGCGTTGCCGGACAGGAAAAGCCTTATCCACCGCTGGCCGATGCTACGGCAGACCAGGTCGTTTTCGATTTTAACAACGTCAGCGGTACCATTGTCGGTTTCTATTGCCCGGAATATGTGGCGGGGGTGGGGGTAGCCGGATATCACCTGCATTTTATAACCGATGAACTGGATGCCGGCGGGCATATTTTGAACTTTACGGTTGAAGGAGCTATCCTGTCCATAGATTATACCAACGAGTTTTACCTGATTCTGCCGGGCGAGGGCAGTGATTTCTACGATACAGATTTCAGCCCGGACTATTCAGATGAAGTAGAAGAGGCGGAGAGCTAATATGTGTATTTTTTGCGGGGGAGCCTGCGGCGGAGTTGTTGATGCGATGCTGCCTTCGGTGGCCGCTGCGGCGTCGCTGGTGGTTTTAAAAGTTAAGGCTTCTAAAGCTTCGCGCAAGTCGTCAGCTAAGTCTGAGGAAGAGAAGCCTGATAAAAAAGACGAGGGTGGGGAGGGGTAGGGGGTTATTTATTTGTCATCCTGAACGTAGTGAAGGATCTGAATGCCATTCGATATTCGCCGCCGTTATGGTTCGACAGGCGCACGATGTTTGCCTTTCCACGCTTATATAGGGCTATAGGTTAACAGCATTAATATTAAAAAAATCATAAATCGATTTCGTGTATTCCTTTAATAGGCATGCCGATGTTCGGGTTCATAGAATCCAGCAGATGTAGATTCTTCGTTCGTTGATTTCATGTGCTTCTTATTGGTTTTACGTTACAATCAAGAATAAATGGTGTAAGTAACAGTGTAATATACTAATAAACTTGTTTGTATTTCAACGATATAATCTCCCGTTTTTTGTGCTTGGAACTGACAAGTCGCATTGTTGGTAAGACCCAAATCTTGTATCACTTCGAAGTCAGGACTGAGGACCCTGATGTTTCTTAGTGCCGTACCTAAGCCACTTGTTTTTACTCCCAACTCAACCCATTGTCCTGCTTCAACAGGAATCAGTGGACTGGGAGATAAATTACTTACTCTGCTACCAGTTAAGACCTGTTGCTCCCCTGGAGACAGCTTTGTAAAATAGGCGATTGGCATAATATCACTATTAATTGTAACTGTTGTGGGGTTAATATTGTTGTTTTCGGTACCTGACCAATTTGTGAAAGCATAGGGGAAGTTTGGTATTGCGATAATTTGAATCTGTGTACCCTGGTCATAAACACCCTCAAATGGATCTATTGCGCCGCTATTAAGCGGATCTACACTTGTGCTCAAACTATAAGTCTTGGTGAAGAAAGCTGTAAGTGTTTTGGGAGAATCCATTAATAGTTCAACAACACGGTTAGTAGATGTTGAACTCCCTTCCCAATGGCTAAATCGGTAACCTGTTGAAGGAATTGCTTTAACTTGGATCGTGGAGCCAGCATCGTAAGAACCGCCATTTGGTTCGACTGTACCACCGGGTGTTCCTAAATTTGTTTGTAGAGGATATTTTAACTTTGTGAAAAATGCAACCACATTCATATCGGAATTAATTGTCAGAGAAATTGGATTTGACGTCTCTGATATGTCGCCAACCCATCCAGAGAATTCATAGTATTTTGAAGGTGAAGCTGAAAGAGTAACAATTTGACCTTCGTCGTATTTGCGAGAACCAGGGCTAACATTACCACCCCCTGAAGGCGTCGCTGAAACAGATAATTCATACGTCTTAATAAAATATGCAATTACCTTTTTACTTTTATCCATAGTCAAACTAATTGCTGAAGATTGTCCTGAAACACTGCCTTCCCAATGGTCAAATCTATAACCTGCAGATGGGATTGCGATTATTTCAACGACAACATTTTTATCATAATTACCACTAGATGGATTAATAGTTCCCCCACTTATTGGCTGACATTCGCTTGAAAGGGTTGTACCGAATAAATAATCACAGCTAGACAATGTTGGAACAGATATTGCAAGTAAGCCGAGATATTTTATAAAATCTCGCCTATTAGGGTTGTAATTATTGAAATTGTTACCTGTATTATTAGATAGCTTATCTTTCTCCATCTAAATACTCCATACTAAGATTAATTGGCTTTATTATACTCTCGAATTTATCGATGTCAATACATATACGATAAATATTATGAATTAATATTTTCCTTCCATATCAATCAAGTTATATAATACTCCTATTATGAACGACAATACTCAATACTCAATATCTCAACTGGGTTGGGATTCATTTTTCGAAGAGCAGTTCGAAAAGGGAAAAGTCCCGAACTCGATTCCCGCCAGGATTTCATCTGAGTCTCGTGACCTATATAAGGTCTACAGCGAGTATGGCGAACTGGCGGCTAAAATATCCGGCAAGATGCGCTATCTAGCCGGGGAAGAAGGACAGCTGCCTTCCGTCGGCGATTGGGTGGTAATCGTTCCGCAGGTTAGCGAAAAGACTGCTGTTATTCATACCATGATACCGCGCAAGAGCAGGTTTTCCCGTAAGGTCGCCGGAGAGATTACAAAAGAACAGGTGGTGGCTGCCAATGTGGATACCGTATTTATCGTCAGTGGTCTGGACGGGGGCAGGAATCTCAATCTGCGGCGAATCGAGCGCTATCTGACGCTGGCATGGAACAGCGGTGCTTCTCCTGTTATCGTTCTTAATAAAACCGACCTCTGTACCGATTTGGAAGCCAGCATCGACAGCGTCGAGGCCGTGGCTATGGGCGTACCTGTACACGCCCTCAGTGCCCGTGAAGGGTCTGGGCTGAATGAATTAAGTCAATATCTTGAGAGCGGAAAAACAGCGGCTTTCCTGGGTTCATCGGGGGTGGGGAAATCATCCATTATCAATGCTCTAATCGGCGAAGACAGGCAGGAAACTGGTGAAATCCGCGAAGACGACAAGATGGGCAGGCATACAACGACCAGAAGGGAACTGATTATTTTGCCATCAGGTGGAATTGTAATCGATACTCCCGGTATGCGTGAAATCCAGATGTGGGCGGGAGAAGACGATCTCGAAGGCGCTTTTCCCGATATTGCCACTCTGGCTGAAAGGTGTTATTTCAACGATTGCACACACGATAGAGAACCCGGTTGCGCCGTCAGGGATGCCATCGAAGCAGGCGATTTGGAATTGTCGCGTTTCGAAAGCTATAAGAAGCTGCAGAACGAACTTGTATATCTGGCTGCCAGAGAGGATAACAGCGTCCGGCGCATGGAAAAGGAGAAGTGGAAGAACCTGTTCGCTAAAGAGATAAAGAGAAAAGCCGGGCAGTAGATAAATTAAAACGTCGTTGCGAGTTTTCCCGAAGGGGAAACGAAGCAATCTCTACAATGCCATTTAATTACCCCGCCTCGTATATAATATAGAAACGTCATTGATAGTCTGTAAAGAGCAAGCCATTACTATATTCAACGGTTGAGATTGCCGCGTCATCCCGAAGGAGTTATGGAGTCGGGATTCCTCGCAAAGACGCTAATTTTTTTTCACTCTGAGTGAAACGAAGAGTCTGAATGCAATTCGGTAATCTTCAGGTTATTCCACCGATTTGTCAAGAAACCATATCGGCGGTGTATACTATTATGATAGGCGGATTTGATACAGGTAATTGAGTGGTATTATGGCTAATATAAGAACTTATTCCGATGTTGCGATTCCTCCGGGAGAATACCTGGCGGAGGAAATAGAAGCCTGTGGTTTATCTCAGAAGGAGTTAGCGAAGCGTATGGCGAGGCCGTTGAATGCTATAAACGAGATCATTAACGGGAAAAAAACCATTACCGCTGAAACAGCTCTCCAACTCGAAGAAGTGATGCCTGAAATACCGGCGAAATTCTGGCTGAATCTCGAAGCTGATTATCAGCTTACAAAGGCTTTTATAATCAGACGATCAAAATCTATATAATATCTCATTATCGGATTTGGTTACAGGTGAGGAAAAGCTATATGAATATAGAAGTGAATAAAACAGCGAAAAGTAAACTTGGCAGCACCAGTCTGCAAAATCTGGGTTTCGGGGAAATATTTACCGACTACATGTTCATAATGGATTACAGTGGTAGCAGATAGCATTCTCACGCACTCATCCTTTTCGGTTGAGGATTCCTTCTGTTGCCGAATCTCTTCTTTGCCTTAAAAAGGTATTTTGTTCGCTGGATTGAGGGTATTCTCGAAATATAAAGGCAACAGTATTTTCAGGCCCTATCGCCGCTCTGCTTTGACTGATATAAAGCAAAACTGTTAAAATTAAGCATTCCCCATATAATCTGCTCAAAAAGGGAATCCTTTTATGCTTGAAAAATTCAAAGACGCTACTGTAGAAGTTCTCCAGTCACTACTGCCACTGGTAGTCGTTATTATCATTATGCAGTTTACAGTGCTGCATGTGCCGCTGGATGTCTTCCTCAGGTTTTTAATAGGTTCCGCAATGGCAATAATCGGCGTTATCCTGTTTCTTACCGGAGTCAGGACCGGCATCTTGCCCATGGGAAAGGCGGTTGGGGCGGAGCTTCCGCAGCATCAGTCAGTCCCGCTTGTTATTATCACCACGCTGGTATTTGGTTTTGTCGTAACCGTGACCGAGCCAGGGGTGATGGTATTGAGTAATATGTTCAGCGAAGCCGGCGGAGACGGCGGGATAGCCATGGTATTCACTGTGGCTATAGGAATGGCCGTGCTTTTCACGGTTGCCCTGCTGCGCATAATCCTTGGTGTTAAAATAAAATATATTCTGGCCATCGTTTACGGCGTTTTATTAACCCTATCTTTATTTGCACCCCCTGAATTTTTTGCTATAGCTTTTGATTCGGGTTCCAGTGCTGCCGGGCCTTTTACAGTGCCGATGCTGCTTGCGTTAGGGCTGGGGTTTGTTTCGGTGCTGGCTCGCAGGTCGCCTTTATCCGATGGTTTTGGTTTAATAGGGATTGCCTGTGCCGGCCCTATTATCGGTATTTTATCCTGGGGGGTGTTCTTCTGCTAGATTCACTCAACCCTTTTCAGGGAATAGATGATGTTATCCTCAGTGTAACCTTGCCGGTTATGCTTCTGGTCGCGTTTTTTTTGGTCTTCCAGTTATTATTCTTAAAACGACCGGCCAAGCAGGTATTTATTCTCCTCAGGGGGGTTGCGATTGCTTTTGTCGGATTGGTGTTGTTGCTGCAAGGGATAAATATTGCTTTCCTGCCCATGGGGAACGAAATTGGGGAGATATTGGGGAGCTTTGAACAGGAATGGATACTGATCCCCGTATGTTTTTTCCTTGGATTTCTTGTCACCCTGGCTGAGCCTCAGGTGCGGGTCTTAAGTCAACAAATAGAAGAGGCATCCAGTGGTTATATCAAAGCCCCTTTTATTCTTTACACTCTATGTTTGGGGGTGGGTGTATTCACGGCGTTGGCAATGGCACGGACTATTTGGGGAATTCCACTTGAGTATATTATTATTCCTGGCTATATTATTGCGCTTATTCTGCTTATATTTGCCGACAGTGATTTTGTCGCTATTGCTTTTGACTCGGGAAGTGTTGCTACGGGGCCTATGACAGTTGCTTTTATCATGTCTTTGACTGTTGGTGCCGCTTCGGTTATTGAAAACCGTACCCCTTTGCTTGACGGATTTGGAACAATTGGTATAATTACACTTGCTCCGATAATCTCGATACAACTTATCAGTTTAATATATCGTATTAAACCACCCAAAGGAGATGAAATCGATGAATGAGTATACCGATAGAAAACTGATTATAACCGTGGTTAGAAAAGGCTGGGGTGATGCTGTGATCGAGGCTTCTATGAAAGCCGGCGCTGCGGGAGGAACTATTATTTTTGGTCGTGGCATGGGGATACATGAAAAGAAGAAAATAATGGGTGTCAGCCTGGAGCCCGAAAAAGAGATCGTGTTATCTGTAGTATGTGCAAATAAAGCAGATGCGATTCTCAAAGAGATTGTTTGTGCCACAGACCTGGAAAAACCAGGGACAGGTATTGCTTTTATGCTTCCCATCGATAAGGTACTTGGTATTTCACATCATTTTGCTGCAGATATTCCACAGGTCGATGCCCCCTGCACAGAGTCTTCGGCATCGCCCGGGAGTGAGAACATGACTGTGGATTGCGGTCAGACCGATAACTCGAAAAATGAAGCCGTTTCGATAGAACCGAATACTACAGCAGGCGATAACGTAAAGGCGGATTCATCGGGAAGCAGCCAGTAAGGCGTTCCCTCCAAATCTTATCCTTTGATAGTATGGGACTTCAGTTTTAGAAGCTCAGTTCGTCGTATAGTGCAGTGTAGCGCTGAGTCCTGCAATATCAGCCACTTTTTTAACTGTGTAACCCATCATATATCGATAATAAGATATGACATAACGTCATAGTCAATATATGGCAAGGTATAGCTGGAATGAGTTCAGGGTTTATTTAGACGCCCTTTTCTGTTTAATCCAGTTTCGAATTACAAATGCAGAGAACAAGATGCCCGCAATGAGATTGACATACGCTACGGGATAAAATACAGTTTTACGGACAATGAATAAATGCGTACTTTGCAGGGCATCTCCATACAGGATAAGGATAATAAAATTACCTATAAGTAATAATCCGACCAGCAGAAGAGAAAAATTCTTCATTGTTTTTTCCTGTAAGCTTTAAATGCAGTTTCATTGTATAGCAATTATTTTACGATTACAATGATTTGTAAAAAAGGGTTCTACAATATTAAGTGGGAAAAAGGGAGTTGCAAAGCACCCGCTGACCTCTGTAGCCTTTGGTT
>CAZJVO010000080.1:0-6742 GCA_964549815.1 uncultured Dehalococcoidales bacterium
ACAGTCTCAGAATTGCAGGTTTTAAGATAGAGAGACTTCATAATTATATCATAGTGCCTCTGATGATAGATTTTAAATATTTAGCCCATAGTCTCGATGCATGGGGGCCGGGAAGTGCAGGCACTCCTGCCTCAAAATATTGTGTATAATCCCGCTTTAAATGATTGTCTATTACCCGCCTGATCGATTTTTCGGCAGCTTATAAGATTCAGGTTTATCAGTTTCCACATGAAGGTAATCTGCTAGTTTATTGTCATACAGGGCGACACGCAGCCAGAGCATACGTATTATACCCTGAATCGACCAGCTCATCCCCGGATTCTTCATTCGTCCCTCACGAATTCAGAATGACAGTTTACACCTCACCCCTTCAATTCCCCTCTCCGCACGCAGAGAGGGGAAGGACGAGTAATCATTACTGTCATCCTGAAGTCACAAAGGGTGACTGAAGGATCTAAGGGGTGGGGCACTTATGAATTAACCCCTCCCCAGATTTTGAGTTCTGCAAACGAGAACGAAATCCCGATTTATCGGGACTTCATTCGATCACCATGAATTCAGCGGCGCCGTTATGGTTCGATCCCGACTTGTCGGGACTCACCACGAACGGCTTTTTATTTTACCACTTACCACGAACGGCTCTGGGGGTTGATTTCCCCCCCCGTTTTTAGACCTCACCCCTTTAATTCCCCTCTCCGCACTCAGCGAGGGGACTATTACCCCCTTCTCTGATTTCGGAGAAGGGGGCAGGGGGATGAGGTTTGAACCCAGCATGACAAAAACCCGCGCACCCTGAGCTTGTCGAAGGACACGAACGGTTTTTTAGATTTACGCCCCACCCCGGAGACTTCGTCCATCCATTATGGTCTCCAGCATGACAGGGTAGTATTATTTTACTCGTCGTCGGTGGCGAGCTTATCCTCTCCCACCTTATCCGCCAGCTTCGTCATCATATTCGAACATATCCCGATATGCATGTTCGGCATCTTCATCTTGAAGATTTTGGTTCCGTTATCCACAATGATGTTAACGCTATCGTCTCCCGGGTATTCGTTCAGAATATCGATAACATCATGCAATTGCTTTGAATCTGCAGCTTCGTTCCCCGTCTGTTTCAATCTAACAGTAAGACGGCGTGTTTTACCAGGTGTTTTCGGTGCTTCCTCCGCAGCCTTCGGCGATTCGAAGAACTGGGGTGCCACGACTTTTTTTGCCAATGTCTTATCCTCCATGTCATAAATACGTACATGTTCGCAAATCAGTTGCGGTTTGTCTGCCTTGATTTTTACCTTCCCATCCACCAGCAGTATATTCCCTTCTTCCCAGAACCCTCTGGTAGAGCTGAATACGCGTGCCCAAACCATTACATCCAGCTTGCCATTGAGGTCTTCCAGCGTGACGCTGGCGAAGGGCTGCCCGTCTTTGGTATTTAAATGACGCACGGATGATACCATGCCGGCTACCATCACCGTTTGCCCGTCCATCTCTTCATCCACCTGCCCGCAGAGCAGCGTATTTTCCGCCATTGCCTTCTCCGCAAACGGACTGAAGGGGTGCTCCGAGAGGTAGACTCCCAGCAGCTCCTTTTCCCAGTCCAAAATCTCTTTTCTGGATAAATTAACAGATTCCAGTTCGAGGCTGGGCATGGGTATGCTGACGGTATCTCCCCACAGGTCGAACATGGTGGTCTGCCCCGAGCTTTTCATCTGCTGTTCGCGTTGTGCTGTTGCCATAATAGCCCCGATATTACCCAGCAGTGCCCCGCGTTCTTCCAGACAATCCATCGCCCCAGCCTTGATGAGGCTTTCCATTATCCTTTTATTGATGATGCTGATATCCACACGGCGGCACAGGTCTTCGATGGATTTATAGCTGCCGTTGGCTTCTCTTTCTTTTATGATCGGCTTTACTGCCCCCGCTCCCACGTTCTTGATGGCTTCCAGCCCAAATCGGATGCCCTGTGTGCCATCTTCCAGCGTTTCGATGGAGAACTCCAGCCCGGAGCGGTTGATATCAGGGGGCAGCACCTTGATACCGAGCCGTCGGCATTCCTCCATGGCAACCCCGACTTTTTCGGACTGCCCGCCCGATGCGATGAGCAGAGCCGTCAGATACTCGACGGGGTAATTGGCTTTCAGGTAAGCCGTCTGATAAGCGATAAGGGCATAGCTTACAGCGTGTGCCTTGTTGAAGGCGTAGCCGGCAAACGGCTCAATGAGGGCATAGATATCCTCTGCAACCTCTGCAGTGAACCCCCTCTGCTTTGCTCCTTTGATGAAGTTAGCTTTCTCTTTTGCCATAACCTCAGCTTTTTTCTTGCCCATGGCCTTGCGGAAGATGTCCGCTTGACCCAGCGTATAGCCGCCGAAGGCTCGCACGATAAATAAAACCTGTTCCTGATAAACGATGACTCCATAGGTCTCTTCCAGAAACTCGGCCAGAGCGGGGTGGGGATAGGTGATAGGCTCCAACCCCAACTTGGACTTGATAAACTTGGGTATCTGCTCCATCGGTCCCGGTCGATAAAGAGCTACCATGGCGGCAATATCCGAAAACATCGTTGGTTTCAGCTCTTTTATATAGCGGCGCATGCCGCTGCCTTCCAGTTGGAAAACCCCGGTGGTCTCACCTGCCGAAAGTAAATCGAAGGTCTTCTTATCGTCCATCGGAATGTTATGCAGATCGAGGTCCACGTTGCGATTCTGTTTTATCATCTCTTTTGTCTTGGAAAGGATGGTCAGATTGGCAAGCCCCAGGAAGTCCATCTTCAAAAGTCCGATTCTGGCAATATCGTCCATCGGGTATTGCGTCATTACCAGTTCGGCTTCTGTCTCTCGGCTTAATTTCTGTAAGGGGGTGTACTTTGTCAGCGGTTCCTTGGAAATAACCACACCGGCAGCATGGGTGCTGGCATGGCGTGCCACTCCCTCCACTCCCCTGGCATAATCGACCAGGTTTTTGACAGCCGCTTCCGAATTGTAGATGCTTTTGAACTCGGCATTCTCTTCCATCGCCCGGTCTATGGTCATGCCGACAGCAAAGGGAACCAGTCTTGCCACTCTGTCCACGTCGCTGTAAGGCATTCCCAGGGCTCGTCCGGCATCCCTGATGGCAGCCCGCGCCCCCAGCGTACCGAAGGTTATAATCTGGGCAACATGGTCCTGCCCATACTTCTGAGAAACGTAGCTGATTACTTCTTCGCGGCGGTAGTCTTCGAAGTCCATGTCGATATCGGGCATTTCCCGCCGCTCGATGTTCAGAAAACGTTCGAATACCAGATTGTGCGAAATGGGGTCAATGTCGGTAATGCCCAGGCATCTGAGCACAATGCTGGAGGCAGCGCTCCCCCTGACATTTATCAGGATGCCGCTTTCGCGCGCAAATTTGACGATATCCCAGACCACCAGGAAGTAGCGGGCGAATTCAGTCTTATCGATAACATCCAGCTCATATTTTAGCCGTTCTTCTATCTGGGGGGTGGGGTTGGGGTAGAACCTGGGCAGTCCCTTCCGACACAGGTCTTCCAGATATTCAAAGGGGGTCATCCCACTGGGAATCTCTATCTCTGGCAGATGCAGGCGTCCGAACTCCAGTTCGAGATTGCACATATCCGCAATTTTACCGGTATTTTTAATTGCCTGAGGCACATCTTTGAATAAATCCGCCATCTCCTCCGGGCTTTTCAGGTAGAAGCCGTCATCGGCCATCTTTTTTCGCTTTTCATCCAGGATGGTGGTGTTGGTCCCGATGCAGAGCAACAGGTCCTGGAATTTGGCTTCCTCCCTGAGGATGTAATGCACATCGTTAGTGGCTACCAGGGGAATGCCCAGCTCCGCACCCATCCTGATCAGTTCCTGATTTACCGGCTCCAGTTCGGCGATGGGATGTCTTTGAATTTCAAGATAAAAGTTTTCATCCCCGAAGGTCTGTTTATACCAGAGAGCTGCCTTTTTAGCATCGTCTATGCGTCCGTCCAGTATCAATCGGGGAATCTCCCCTGCAAGGCAGGCGGTGAGTGCAATCAGCCCCTCATGATGCTGCTCGAGAATTTCCCTATCCATTCTGGGTTTATAATAAAACCCTTCCAGATTGGCTTTGGTGACAAGCTGTATGAGGTTCTGATAGCCGGTATTGTTTTTGGCCAGAAGCACCAGGTGATAGCTTTTTTTATCTTCTGCCGTCTGGCTGAAACGGCTGCCCGGTGCCACATAGGCTTCGCATCCGATGATGGGTTTTATGCCTGCATCTTTAGCCGCTTTGTAGAATTGTATGGCGCCATGCAATACCCCATGGTCTGTAAGAGCCAGCGCGTTCATTCCCAGTTCTTTGGCGCGGGCAACCAGTTGGGGTATCTGACACATGGCATCCAGCAGGCTGTATTCGCTATGGACATGAAGATGGGTAAACAAGTACAAAATCCTTTCGCAGTAGATATCCTGATAATTATAACACAAGAGAGGCTTTTTAGGTCCCCGTACTTTGAAGCTAATCTACCCTCTGGAGAGTAGAAAATCCATCTAAAAACCCGAAGGGCAGAGTTTCACGGGCCGAGCCCGTGGGTGAATGAGATTTTCTGAATGCTATCTCAAGGAACAAGGTAGGTATTAAAAAGAGCATATACATTCAGGTCAAGCGGAGCTTGAACTGTAAAGTACCACGGGCTTTGCCCGTGGGTATCTACTCTTTATGGTTGTCATGCGTCATCCCGACAGGTCGGGACGGCACGTCTCAGGGGTGGTTAATTCGTTTTTACTCCGCCTTCGGATTCTTCTCTCGATAAATTTGGAACAGGAGGGCAGTAACCGGTCTCTCATGCCGAATTCGTGAGGGACGAAACATCAATTATAATATTACCCATTTTACGGATTTAGTAGTAAAATCTAGCCGGGGGTAAATACGATATGAAATACGTTGAAGTAATCACCAGATGGCTTTTTATACTGTGCATGCCGGTATTTTTGCTTACTGCATTTATCGCTATTGCCGTTAACAGCCAGTGGGTATATGAGCACAGCTTCAATACCTATGGCGTATCGCAAACTACCGGCATCGAAGAGTCTGAACTGGAGAAGGCGGCGCAGGGAATCATGTCCTATTTCAATTCCTCCGAGGAGTATTTATCCGTCACCGTTATTAAGGATGGGGCGGAATTTGTTCTTTTTAACGAAAAAGAAGTTGCCCACATGAAGGATGTAAAATCACTGATATGGCTGGACTATTATGTTTTGCTTGGAACGGGAGCCTATGTGCTGCTGTATACAGGAGTAAGCGTTTTTCGGGGACATTCCGAACGTCGGCGGCAGCTGGCATTGGCAGCAGTTTGGAGCAGCGGAATTACGCTCGGCTTGATATTGCTGTTGGGAATTATAACTGTAACTGATTTCAGCACTTTTTTTACGGCTTTTCATCTCATCAGTTTTTCTAATGACCTCTGGCTGCTGGACCCGAACACGGATTATCTGCTGATGATGTTTCCCGGCGGCTTCTGGTACGACTGTGTTTTATACCTGGCGACTGCCATAGCAATTACCGCATTGGCAATCGGGGGGGTATCGTGGTGGTACCTGAAAAAAGCCAGGTCATGATGAATCTGTATCTGGAGGTTGGGAATGGGAATAGCGTCAATGTCAAAATATTCCTCCGATATCGTCAGCAGGTAAAAAGGGAGTTGCTTTTTGGGACAGGGTGGAGTTAGGGTTATCGACAATGCCGCCCTTTTGCCCTGTTACTGAAGCCATGTGTGCGGCATTGTCGGCTCGAGGCAGTGTTTCTGTATTCAGTGGACATTTCTGTAAACAAGCTAGTATCTCATGCTCTCTCTGGTTCTATTCCAAAGGTAAGCATACCTTCTTTCCTGCCCCATAAAAAGCCACCTGATGCGGAATATTGCCTGATTAATCATGTCTCTCATAGAATTCTCCTCCTTAAATGTTTCTTCTATATGATAGAACGCATTTTTCTGCCAGAAGTTAGGACGGAGGATATCAATTCAGGCAAAAAGGCATATAGTTTGTTAATTTACAGCCAAAATCAGCCTGTAATCTTTATCGGATATTTCCTGACCCGATATCGGATAAGGCTCCACTTTAAAAGTATACCGGTGGTTCCCGTAAGTCATCTGGCTATAGTCATTGGTATTCCCTGACTGGATAAAATCGACGATGGATGTTTGTGTGCCTTCCTCGATTCTAACAGCGCAAACGACTTCGCCTGCCCATATACAGGTTACCCCAGATGGGCAGCGGCTGTCGCTGGTTACCTCAAGGAACGTAATTTTCAGGTCTTCGCCTGATATTGCGACAGTCTGACCGATACTCAGGGTGAACTCCCTGCCTGAAGCAGTATTATCCTGACAGGCGAAAATGGAACAGAGCAGAAAAGCAACCCCCAGGATTGCCAGAATGGCGATTGACTTTTTCATTTTTCCCTCCTCCGTGTGGGAAGGAATATAGATGAATTTATTGCCCGCAGCTTCCGCAGTTGGTAGCACTGCAGCCGGAACACCCGCTGCCACCGACCGAGGAGCCGGAGCCGCTGGAGTCTTTCGTATAACAGGCAAACCTGGATAGCGCCCTGTTTGAAGGCGTATTGCATACAGGGCATAATGCTTCTGTATTTGCTTCACTCATCGAGCGCAGGAGTTCGAACCTCGATTTGCATTTTGGACATAAATACTCATATATCGGCATATCTTACCTCTCTAAGAAAATTCTAACCCTCACCCCTTTTAAAGTCAAAAATA
>CAZJVO010000081.1:0-6725 GCA_964549815.1 uncultured Dehalococcoidales bacterium
CCGCATCCATTTTTAGCATTTTTATGCCTATCAGTGTAAGTCCTGCTTCTTCGATGCGTTTAATTATTTCTCCCGTCAATCCTCTTTCCATAGCGTCGGGCTTAATCAGAACCAGTGATCTTTCTATCATTTCTTTCCTTCTTTGTTTTTCTTTTTCGTTGATTGTCTATTATTCTATTTTTTAAGTTAATTATCAAATATTACAGTTCTTCGCTGCTCAGGGGAGCCATATTCTTATGGGGTGTAATTGGTGGTTTCCTCAAATAGATTGGCTGTAAACTGGCAGGGTTGTCATAAATGCCTGCCTGTAATCGTAAATATCCCAGTTCGGCAAGGTATCCGGTGCGGCGCAGCCTGGCGGCAGGGGGAGGGATTATTGCTTTATCGCCGAGTTTTTGGGTAAGCTCATCAATGGCCGCTGGTGTAAGTTCGCCGCAGAAAACTGTGGCTGTGCTGGTTTTTTTACATAGCTCTTCAATCGTTGTGATATGCTCAGGGGTGATTTTTTGCCATTTGCCGCCTTTGCTCTGGAACAGGGCTGCCGCAACCTCGCTTCTGCCTGCGTTGATAACTGGGCATACGGGGAGCCCTGTTTCGCTGTGCCCGTAAGCGGTCATTTCGAGTGTGCTTATCCCCACTATCGGAACATCCAAGCTGAAGGACAACCCCTTTGCAGTGCTTACCCCGACGCGTAGACCATTGAAGCTGCCCGGGCCGGTGGCAACGATAATTCCATCGATGTTCTGATACTTTATCCTGCTGTTTTCCAGCAACTGCGTCATGCGCGGCATCAACTCTACCGAATGATTCTGTCCGCAACTCCATGTTAATTCTGCCAGGATGGTCCACCTGTCTGCTATGGTGATGCCGGCAGTTTCCGTGGATGTATCTATAGCTAAATGCATCGTTTACTCCATTAAGGATTTTAGTTTATTCAGCAGTTTCTGATATCTATGTCCGTGTGCTTTGAGGGTAATTTCACGCTCGTTATCATTCAGATATCTTATTTCTATGGAAAGGTTCTCCTGTGGGAACAGGGGCATTCCCCTGTTTGCCCATTCTATAGCGCAAACACCTTTCCCATACAGGTAATCATCCAGCCCGAGGTCAGCGATTTCCTCAAGATTCTCCAGCCGGTAGAGGTCCATGTGATACAAAGGCAGCCGGCCGTATAATTCCCGCACCAGCACGAAAGATGGGCTCAATGTGTATTCGTTGATGCCCAGCCCCAAAGCAATTCCCTGTACCAGGCAGGTCTTCCCGGCTCCAAGTATGCCGGAAAGCAGGAAGATATCACCCTGCATAGCCAATTCACCGATTTCTCTTCCCAACCTGATGGTATCATCGGGATGGCGGCTTGTTATCTTCAATTCCGTTCCTATTTTATTTTCCAAAGTGATTCCAGCCTGTCTTTTTCGGTTGGGAGATATTCCCGCTTTTATCTCTAAGGATTATTCCGCAGCTATCGTCGGCAATGATTTCCCCTACGATCGTTATCGGGCATTCTATCAGGTTTTTAATGTTATTTATAATATCATGTCCAGCGGTAAACAACAGCTGGTAATCCTCTCCGCCGGATATCGCCATATCGAAGGCATCTCTACCGAAAGCAGCTATAACAGCAGGGTGAACAGGGATTGCCTCCGTGTCTATTATTGCTCCGACATGGCTGCTCTGGCAGATGTGCCCCAGGTCTGCGATAAGACCGTCGCTGATGTCTATAGCGCACTTTACTCCGTGTGTTGCTAGTATCTGCCCCTCCTCAACCCTGGGGGAAGGTTGGTTAAGAGCCTGCATTAATGGGGCATTTATGCTATCTTCGAATAGCAGGTTGTTATCGATTATTTGCAGCCCTCCGGCTGCACCGCCGAGATAGCCGGTAACGGCTATGCGGTCTCCGGGAATTGCTGCCGAACGGGTTAACATAATATTGGAATCGACAGCATTGCCGAATACGATGGAGTCTATGAATACAACCGGAGCTTTGCTGGTATTGCCTCCGATGATTTTGACATCGAATTTCTGCCCCAGTTCCAGTATTCCTTTATACAGGTCGGCAATATCCTCAACCTCTTTATCTTCCGGCAATGCAAGCGAAATGAGGGCATACCTGGGAACTCCCCCCATTGAGGCGATATCGCTCAAGCTGACGGCAAGTGCCTTCCACCCTAGCTCCTTCCATTTTATTTTATCGGGTTTGAAATGGACATCTTGAACCAGACAATCCACGGTTGCCATATTTATTGACGAGTCATTTTGCCATGCGGCAGCGTCATCCCCGATATCTATAAGTAAATTCGGGGTGGATGCCAGTCCCTCCTCGTGTATCAGTTTATTTAACATATTTATCAAACCGAATTCACCCAGTTCAAATATCTTCATATCGAAATTATAGCATGCGCTTATTCTACCCACAAAAATAAAATTTTTTTCAGTTTTACAAAAATGACCTTGGGGTACTTGAAAAGGGGGTTGACGTCAATGGTAAAATAGATAATAGGGATTTGGCAAGGGCAGAATGCCCCGCTTTTTTGTTTTTTTGCTTATTACTTGAATTATAAGAGACAGGAGCGCGATTTTAGAAACAGTGGTATTTTATGCTTTGGTGTAGAGTGTAACAGTTTACGTAATATCTCCCAGGTAGTTGTACGGGATTGCTGATTGGTATTTTCTTTAATCCTTCCGCACTTTATCCTTTATACACCCGGGGCTATGCTTTTGGTTGTATAAGAAATGTCATCGTACCTGATAGTTTTACGATAACTTTACAGCGATTATAGTGTTAGTAATATAAGTTATTTTTTAACCTGATAGGAGAAATGGGGTTTGATTTATAATTATTCTGATTTTGTTTTCAGGGCGCCATCTGTGCTGTCGAGAGCACGCCGTATCCTTATAAAGCCGATGGCCGGTTATCCGGTGTCATATCCGGTTACTACCAGCAGGGAAATGATAGCCACGATAATTAAAGGGATAAGAAAGGTTACCGATGCCGATATCCTTATACTTGATGGGACCCCCAATGGGGGGCCGATTGCTCCCATTTATCAGGCGCTGGGATATGATTTTCCCCGGATAATAACGCTGGATGTCAACGATTGTGTATGGGTGGAGGTAGATAATCCTCTGACTAAACCGCTGGCTGTCCCCACATTCTGGATTCCCAATGTGGTTCTCTCCAGCGATTACCTCATATCGGTATCCCCGTTAAAGGTGGTTAACGGGTTCGGCTACCTGAGTATTATGAATCTTTTGAGCCTTCTGCCGAGTAAGAAGTATGGCAATGGTGAGAAGGGTGGTTGGGAGGACCTGTTCGACCTGGGAATTGAAAAGGTGATAACCGACCTCTATTTCACCATGCCGTTCGACCTGGGTATTATCGAAGCACGCCAGAAATTCATTACTAAAGGTGAGCCGGCCAGGGGTGAAATCGAGGAATGCGGCAAGGTATTCATGGGAGACCTCTATAAGGTTGATGTAGAGGTTTCGCAAACACTTGGAATAAAAACGAATTACCTCGAATTGATTAAAGAAGCGATGGCGACAGAGTTCGGTATGTAGCGATGTCCAGCCTTGTAATGTTTATCGGTTAGTTTATTCTTTGCTGCTTTATAATCATCCTGATTTTCGTCTGGCACTATATAATGCCTCAGGGTTCGATGTTTAGTCCTGTAAAGATACAGGATATTTCTCACTCCTCTTTTGGCTATATAGAGGTATTTGCCTGCTATGCCTACCGTTTTTACTTTCTGGCAACAAAACCAGTAAAAAACAAGTTTTTTCCTGAATGGTTCATCAGGTTTCACGCCGGATTTATGGGATAGCGGAGTCATCTTTTTAATATGTTATATCGAAGCTGCCATAATTTCCTGTATAATCTCCATAGGCTACGGTTATTTCTTCTACGGAAGCTCCCGAAGGGCCGACCCTGAGATGGCTGATAAGCTTCTCAAGAGACTGTTTTTCCCCTTCGGCATATACCTCAACCGTCCTTCCATCTGAAAGGTTTTTAACATATCCCGATAAGCCATATTCCCTGGCTTTTCGAGATGTGAAATCCCTGAAATACACCCCCTGAACACGGCCGTGTACCATCACCCTTATTGAAGCTTTATCAGCCATTCGGTTCTAATCTCTTCAGGAAGCCTTATTCTTCCTCAAATTCCTGCTTTCTCTTTTTCTTGACAACCTCCACTTCCGGCGGTTGTTCCAGAATTTCAGCGACATTTACTTTCCTGGCATTCTTTTTGGGTTTCTTTGCTTCGTGATGTTGAATATCTCTTTTACCCATATATCCTCCTGAATTGAATAATTATTTACAGTAAAAAGTTTAGCAAAGGGAACAGGGCATGTAAAGTTATTTCAGCTTTTCGAGGGCTGCTTTCGCCGCTTCGGTTTCGGCGGACTTTTTACTTTTGCCATATCCTGTTCCCAGAACCCGATTTCCTACTTTAACCTCAGCGGTAAAAATCCGTTTATGGTCAGGGCCGGTCGCTTCCACTATTGAATATGACGGGGTCTCCTTATCGTTGCCTTTGCGTGACTGGAAGATATGCTGCAAACGTGATTTGTAATCAATGCAGCTCTCATTCTCTTCCAATTCCTTAAGCTCTGCATCGAACAGATTTGACAGGGACTTGCGGATGATTTCCAATCCCTTATCCAGATATATGGCTGCAATCAGTGCTTCCATGGCGCCGGCAAGATTGGCTTCCTTGCTACGGCCGCCGCTGGCTTCCTCGCCTTTGCCCAGAAGCAGGCAGTCGCCCAGTCCGATGTTTGTGGCAATTTTACCCAGTGTGGCACTGCATACCAGTGCGGAGCGCAGTTCTGTTAATTCGCCTTCATTATAATCAGGATATTTGAAATACAGGTCTTCAGCAATGACCATATCCAGTATGGCATCGCCCAAAAACTCCAGTCTTTCATTGGAACAAGGGGCGATAGCCGGATTTTCGTTGACATAAGAACTGTGCGTGACCGCCAGTTTTAGCAGTGATTTGTCTTTGAAATGGACGCCTATCTTCTTTTGAAGGGTTTCTATAGTATTCAAATAAGTCTTTCTCCTCGATGGATATTAATATAGCACAAATTATGAGGGATTTGTGAATATTATGGATGGGCATGTGAGAGATAACTAAAATGAGGGAAGTATCGGCTTCGAACTTTGCCTTGCAATCCTCTCCGTGATATAATTTTTATCGTACTGGGGATTAGTCTAGCGGTAGGACAGCGGACTCTGGATCCGTGAGGGGAGGTTCGAATCCTCCATCCCCAGCCAGCACATTAGTCGATGACAAGATGTTCCCTGATGGCTGCTCGCACTTCATTTTGCAATTGGGCGTCTTCCAAATACCCAAACACTTCTCCCAGTCTTTGCTTCGTCGTCCCTCTCCGATTTATATGAGATTCATTCTCCCGATAAATCGGGATCAGAAAGACAGTGTAGAGGGACTCCTCGCAACGACGTTAATTCGTCCTTCCCCTCTCTGCGTGCGGAGAGGGGAATCGAAGGGGTGAGGTAAAAAAACGGAGGGGGTTAATTCCGTAAGTACCCCGCCCCATAGATCCTTCAGTCGCCCTTTGTGGCTTCAGGATGACAACAACCATTTGTGGTAAGCCCCCTAACATAACAAGAGCCGTTCGTGGATGAGTCCCGACAAGTCGGGAAACCATAACGGCGACGATAAGGTAACAGGTTTTCTTCCGTTCGTTTGACCCTTTCCCGATACATCGGGACTCTGGGCGAACGGAATTATTTATTATGCAATATTCTGGGGAGGTTAAATAAAAATTCCACTGGGAGTCTCGACAGGTTCGACCCTCATCCGTCCCGCCGATTTAACGGCGGGACACCTTCCCCCAGGGGAAGGCGTATTCCCTCTCCCCGCCCGCCACATGCGGACGACCAATGGTCGTCCCTACGTAATATTAAAGAACTGTCGTCTTTTCCCTCGCTGCGTGCGGAGAGGAGTGAGTGAAGGGTGGGGTTTTCAGGGTGGGGTTAAATGCTTTTTGAAATCACCTTTAGAAAATACTCATGCATTCGGCTGTCTTCCGTAAGTTCTGGATGAAAGGACATACCCAGCAGGTTGCCCTGCCTTACGGCAACTATAGCCCCATTGGAAAGCCTGCTCAGGATTTCTACATTGGGAGATGCTTCTTCAATGAGCGGGGCACGGATAAATATGGAAGGGAATGGCTTATCTCCCAGCACCCTTATATCCAGTTCGGTTTCGAAACTGTCCGGCTGCCGACCGAAGGCATTACGCCTGACCTTAACATCCATCAGCCCCAGCGTTTTTATATCCGAGCCGATAATCGTTTTGGCAAGCAATATCATTCCTGCACAGGTGCCCATGATGGGGAATCCACTCAACCCTAATTCGTGCAGGGGGTCTATGAGGTCATAGCTATTTGCCAGATTCAGCATGGTGGTGCTTTCGCCGCCGGGGATAATCAATCCATCCATCCCCTTCAATTCATCGGGCTTGCGTACCTGAACGCATTCTACCCCCAGCCTGCTTAGAACATCCGCATGCTCTATAAAAGCCCCCTGCAGGGCTAAAACGCCTATCTTCATATAATAAGTGCTTATATCTTAACGACTTTGGCGGTATAGACATCCGGTAAAGCCAGTATCTTATCTATCTGCTCCCTGGAGAAAGGGGCGTCCAGCGCCAGAATCATCAGGGCCTGCCCCCGTGGCTTCAGCCTGCTGAGAT
>CAZJVO010000082.1:0-6314 GCA_964549815.1 uncultured Dehalococcoidales bacterium
TCTCAATATCGGCAAGCAGTTTTCTTTGCTCTATCAGTCTATTACCAGCTTCCTCGGCATCTTCGATTGCTCTGGCAAGGGTACCGATTCTTTGTTGCAGCCACGCCCGGTTGCTTTTTAATTCAGCTTCTTCATCTGCCAGCTCTTTTTCGATAGCCTTAGTATCGGCAAGTAGAACATTTACTTCGGCATCTTTGGTGTTAACTGATTCTGTTTTAGACTGCTTATCGTTGCCATATTTTTCCCTGATAATATTCAAACCTTCTTCGCCGAGCATGGTCTCGCAGAGCGGGCATTTGTTTTTACCTTCTTTGCAGAGCAGGGCAAGCTTCTCATCGATTTCCTTGATTTCCAGCTTCAGCTTTTCCTGTTCGCTTTTTAACTGGTGAAGCTCTGCCTGCAAAGCCTGCCGTTTCTCTTTTTTGGCTTCGAAGGCTTTTTCTTTGGCTTCCAACCTCGGTTTTGCCTGCTCAATTTTCCCCATTTCCTCTTTATATTGAGGCAGTTTTTGTGACCTGTTCTCAAGGTCTGCTATCTTATTTTTGAGAACAGATTGGCTGGAAATCAGATCCGCTCGGGCTTTTTCGATAATACGCTCCAGTGTCCTGCGGCTATCTTTAAGGCTATTGAGCTGCTGCAGTTTATTATTGAAATCGTCACACAGGGCTTTTGCCTTGATAAAACCATCATACCCTTTTTCAATGTCCTCACGCTCGGCAATAAGCTTTTCGTATTCGGTAATTTGTTTCCGGTGTTGTGCTATCTCATTGTTGCGTAGTTCAAGCTGCCTGTTGTTTACCAAGATGTGTTCCTCGAGCTGGTTCAGTTGCTGTTTCCTGTTTTCCAGTACCTGCTTCTCCTGCCTGATATGGTTAAGCTCCTTCTGTTGCTTATCCACCTCTATTTCAATTTCCCTGAGGGTTGTTTGAGCTTCCTCAAATTCTTTCTCCAATACGGCTTTTACCGCAAGCTCCTGCTCGATGTCACGAATGGTATTTTCCAGCGCTGTTCTTTCATTTTGCTGTCCCCGGGCTTTTTCTCGGGCTTTTTCCTCCAGCCTGTCATAGATATCCAGCCCAAGGATGTTGGATAACACCTCCTTGCGCTTTGCCGGCTGCTGGCGGGTGAATTCATCGGCATGCCCCTGGCGTAAAAATGCACTGTTTATAAAGGTATCGTAATCCATATGCAGGATGTCGACAATTTTTTGCTCGGTTTCACGGATGATGTTGCCGGAGATGGTCTTAAAGCCTTCTTCATCCTTTATCATCAGGTCCAGGCTGCTTTGTCCGGAAGCGGTGGATTTTTTAGGGCGGGCACGTTTTCTGATAATGCGGTAGAGCTGTTCACCCACTCTGAAATCAAACTCTACTGCTGCTTCCGATTCCCAGATATGTATAACATCATCGTCGCTCTTGGCGCGTGTCTTTCCCCATAAAGCCCAGGTCATAGCATCGATAATGGCGGACTTGCCGTTACCATTATCGCCGCAGATGCAGGCGGTCTGTATACCCTCGAATGAAAACGGAGGCATATCCCCGCGATAGGGCATAAAGTTGCGTATCTTTAATGCTACTGGAATCATTTGAGGTTATTTTAGCATAGTTGGGGGAGAAAATACTTATCAGACAATCACGCTTGCTTAAGTTTGAAAATATGAATCAGTCCAGAGAATATAACCGCTAAATTAATGTTTTCCTGAATCCTGATTTATCGGGATGACGGAGGCTGGGGTGGGAGAATATGCCTTCCCCTCGGGGGAGGTGTCCCGCCCGATTTATTTATCCTAACTCAATGCTACCACAAAATAATTAGGGGGACACTGAATAAGTCTCTGGAGATATAAGATTATAGTGATTCCAAATATATATAATTCATCAAACATTAAGGACTTTTTCAGAGGTTTCTTAGTATCTTAATATTCCTGTACAGAACTTATGATTTTTATCCATTTAAAATACTTCTATATCTTTTGAGTTTCCTTTAGAAAAAAGAGAATTGTTTTTCAGTAAAGTTTTTTAATCTATTCCATGCTTCTCTGGCTTCTTCTTTATCGATTTGAGTATACATTTGCCCGGGGACCTTCTCCAATGTCCCGGTCGGCAGATGAATAGCAATTCTATCTTGTTTCATGCTGTCACCGAATTGAACTGAATATGTTAAGGCTCCCCAATACAATATCATCGGTTCTTCATCGTCAGTGATATATCCTGCTCTTTTGGCAGTTTCTTTGGCTCTGTCGATGTAGCTGCTGGGGGCGGCTCCGTTGCCTCCTTCCAGCGAAGGGAACAGGTCTTTGCATGCCGATATTATCATATAACCAACTGATTCGCCTTCTTTTAAAACGGTATATTCATAGGCGATGGGTATGGTGGTATCAGCTACATAATAGTAAGGTATCGGTGCTCCCAGTTCGGCTCCACCCCATTCAGAATATGTATTCTGCATAACATAAAGGGCGGCATTATCGGCTTCTTCTTGCCCAACTATATTTTCACTGGATAAAACAACTCTGTTAGATGTAAAAATATAACATGAGCTAAATAACATACATGAAAGAGCGACCGATGCCAGTACGAAAAACAATTTTGTTTTCATTTTATCCTCCCTTATAAAATTGTTATTTGATATGGTCTTCTTAATATTATATAGACCGAATCTTCATTATTGTTCACTCAATGATAGATTTGATAGTGGCAAATTGCACTTGGGGTGATTAATTGGTCTTGTAGCGATTGCTTCGCTTTCCCCGCGGGAAAACTCGCAATGACATTATTATTCATCGCCGTTATGGTTCGATCCCGACGTGTCGGGGCTCACCACGAACGGGTTTAGGATGGCTCACCACGAACAGCGAAGTATTTATTTTGTGCAAAGAAATTATGCGAAGACAATAAAAAATCCGCTCATTACCCTTCGATGAACTCAAGGCGAGTAAATTTTTATTCCATCCCCAGATACTTCATTCGTCCCTCACAAATTCAGTATGACATTATTACTGCCTCTCGACAGCGGTGGGGGAAAGGACTAATAACCACCCTAATTAATGCGCAGGGACGACCAGTGGTCGTCCACATGCAGCGGGCGGGCATTGCCCGTCCCTACGACTGACTTACGAACTCAACATGACAATAATAAAAAACGCTCACCTTTTAAGGGTGAGCGTTAACGTTAAGAATCAGTGAATGATACTTAAATTATTCCAGGTAATCCTTCAGCTTGCGGCTGCGGGTGGGATGGCGCAGCTTGCGCAGTGCCTTGGCTTCGATCTGGCGGATGCGTTCACGTGTAACGTTGAACTCGCGTCCTACCTCTTCCAGCGTGCGGCTGCGTCCGTCTTCCAGACCGAACCTCAATTGCAATACCCGTCTTTCTCTAGGAGTAAGGCTTTCCAGCACATCCTCGATTTGCTCCTTTAAGAGCTGGCGGGAGGCGGCATCGGGAGGGGGCAGGGCATTCTGGTCTTCGATAAAGTCGCCCAGGTGGCTGTCCTCTTCCTCACCGATAGGAGCTTCCAGCGAAATGGGGAGTTGGGATACCTTGATGATTTCCCTTACTTTTTCAGGGGAAATCTCAAGTTCATCTCCGATTTCCTTCGGCGTCGGTTCGCGTCCCAGTTCCTGCGAAAGGTGGCGGCTGACACTGAGCAGCTTGTTGATAGTTTCCACCATATGCACCGGTATGCGGATGGTGCGTGCCTGATCGGCAATGGCCCGGGTAATTGCCTGGCGTATCCACCAGGTGGCATAGGTGCTGAACTTATAACCACGATGATAGTCGAATTTTTCAACGGCACGAATAAGCCCCATATTGCCTTCCTGCAGGAGGTCGAGGAGGGGCATGCCGCGCCCAATATGCTTTTTAGCCACACTTACGACCAGCCTCAGGTTTGCTTCGATGAGGTGCTTTTCGGCTTTGTCTGCTTCTTCCTCAAGTTCTTTTATATATGCCTGAAACTTATCTTCGTGTATGCTTACCGAATCGATAAAATCCTTATCCGTGGTCAGCTTCTCTATCTCAGACGAGTCTATATTGTCGTCAATAGCATCGAGGAAGTCTTTGGGTAGCAGAGTTATATTCAGATATAAATTGATAATAGCCTGTTCGATATCAGGTACCGGCTGGCCGGTTTTCTGTGCTATATTCTGCGTTAATCTCTGGTCAATTTCATTTGAAATGCTCTTGATAAGAGTTTGATTCAAAATATCTTCCTTGAAGTTTCTGCCAGGCTGGATACCCAGCTCTTCCTGCAACAGGCGCATTATATTTACCAGTTTTGAGAGGTCTTTGAGCATACATAGCATTATCTCGGTTGCGGTGGGGGCTCTGCCGCTTTTGGCGGTGCAATGCTCCTTAATTTCCTTGATACGTTTACCGGCTTCCATTTTTTTTGCCAGTATCTTTTCATCTTCTGCTGTCAGCAGCAATACCCGGCCGATTTCATGCAGATACATGCGTACAGGGTCATCGACTATTCCCGGTTCCTCCCCTGTATCAAGTAAAGCCAACTTAACGTCCTGCTCTGCAGAGAGGTCTTCTTCCAGTTCCTCTTTAGTTGGATTAAAATCCTCATCGGATATACCTTCCGTTGGGAATTCCTCTGCTGCAGGCTCTTCCTCAGCGGTTTCCTCTGCGTTATCCGGTTCTGCTTCCGCCTCTGGCTCCACCGCTTCTTCTACCATGTCAATATCTATTTTCTTTTTAGTTTTTTCTGTATTTTTGCTTTTCCTGGTGTTTTCGTGTTTCATTATTATCTCCTGTATAAAGGCCTCTGGCCGATTTTTGGGAAAAGATTTCTCTTAATTCGGTATGAACCTCAATACCCTGCTCCTCCAGCTTGTTAAGCTCGGCTATACTGCCTTTAGATGCCGCTTCAGCGGCAAAAATCACTTCTCGCTTCATTTCAAGACTGCGCAGGTACTTTTCATGCAATCTGAGGGTGCAGACCGACATCTTTTCCTCGATTTTATCGGAGGGCACTTCTTTTTTTATTAACTTATCCACATAATCCCGAAGGGAATAATCCAGGTTGTTTTTTATGGTGTCCAAATCTTCCATATGAGAAAGCGCCATAAATATCTCGCGGTTTTCACTGTTTTCGAAATATTCAGGTTCGAGCTCATCCTTAAAGGATTTAAGTTTAGGGAATTGTAGCAATAACGTCAAGCAGTACTCTTCCAGTGGTTGGGAAAATACCGACCGGGTTTCTGGCGCTGCGGACGGTTTATCATTTTTGTTGCTGCATATATTATAACCGGTCGGTTTTTTAATCGTTGCTTCGAGGTCGCGTACATTGACGTTAACCAGATGAGATAGTTTCTGCAAATAGTGTGCCTTGCGTATCCTGTCGTCTATTTCGATAATTACAGGCATAAGTTTGCTTACAGCAATGGTTTTATCTCTGGCGGTGGATAGATCCAGTTTGGCTGTCACCATATCGAACATATAATCGATTACCGGGATTGCCTGTTCTACTATTTTTCCCCATTGAGAGGGGTCTTCTCGTATGACATCGTCCGGGTCTTTTCCGGGAGGCAATATGGCTACTTGTATCTCATTGCCAATTAGATTTTCATAACCGACGCAGCGCAGCATAGCTTCTTCCCCTGCGGCATCCGAATCCAGTGCCAGAATCAGATTGGCAGTCAGTTTTTTCAGTAAATTTATCTGTTTGTCAGTAACGGATGTCCCCATCGATGCAACCACGTTGTTAAAGCTGTATTGATGGGCAATGATAACATCCATATATCCTTCGACCAACACTGCCCTGTTTTGCTGGCGTATGGATTGGGCAGCCATGTTTATTCCGTAAAGAGTGCCGCTCTTATCGAAGATAGGTGTTTGCGGAGAGTTGATATACTTTGGTTGATTTTCTTCGAATGCTCTGGCTCCGAATCCACAGAATCTCCCCTTAATGTCACGTATGGGGAACATAAGCCGATTGCGGAAAACATCATGGAAATCCCGTGCTTCTCCACCGGTAATTAAACCTGACTCGAGAAGCTCGCTTTCCGTGTAGCCTATATCCTTCAGGTAGTTCATCAATGAATCGCGGCTGGTTAAGCTGTAACCAATATAAAAATCTTCAATCGATTTCTCGGTCAGGCCTCTTTTAAGGGCATAGTTCTTTGCCCTTTCACCATAGGCTGTATTAATCAATATATTATTGAAATACTGTGCAGCCGACTGATTAATCTGATAGAGCCTTTCATATTTTTCCTTATCCTCTTTTGGCCCGGCTGCGGTTGGCACTTCTATGCCGACTTTTTCGGCAAGCAAACGCAGAGCGTCGCCGAAGCCGATATTTTGAAGTT
>CAZJVO010000083.1:0-6055 GCA_964549815.1 uncultured Dehalococcoidales bacterium
GCATACCCCCTGATGCGGGCTTCAGGCGATGTGGCAAAAAGCTCACGAACATGCGTAAACAGCCCGGTATATGTGGCAGGATTACTGCGCGGTGTGCGTCCGATGGGAGACTGGTCTATATTTATCACCTTATCAATATTGCCAATGCCTTCTATATCATCGACATCGCCTGGATTATCCCTTGACTTATAAAAGATTTGGGCTAATTTTTTATATAAGATATCGCTTATGAGAGTGCTTTTCCCACTGCCAGAAACCCCGGTAACACAAACCATCTTCCCCAGCGGGATGGTCACATCTATATTTTTAAGATTGTTCTGCCTGGCGCCTTTTATAATTATTTCAGCCCCATTGCCGCCACGCCGTCTGTCAGGCACAGGGATGGATTTGCGACCGCTGAGATACTGTCCGGTGAGCGAGTTCTCAGAAGCCAGTATCTCCTCCAGCGCTCCGCTAGCCACAACACGGCCGCCGTGCTCTCCTGCACCTGGCCCCATGTCGATAATATAGTCGGCAGCTCGCATCATCGCTTCGTCATGTTCTACAACAATCAGCGTGTTCCCTAAAGCCCTTAACTCCTTTAGAGTGCGGATGAGACGATAATCATCGGCAGGATGCAGCCCCACTGTCGGCTCATCGCAGATATAAAGAACGCCCATAAGCCCACTGCCGATCTGGGTAGCCAGACGAATCCTCTGCCCCTCCCCTCCCGAAAGCGTACCCGCTGTTCTATCCAGTGAGAGATAATCCAGCCCTATATTCTCCAGAAATCCCAGGCGCGCCCCGATTTCTTTAAGGACTTCGCGCGCAATCTTCTTTTCGCGTTGATTAAAGATAGAGTCCTTCCCTACCAGCATCTTTATCCAGTCCGATACCTGTATCACCGACATCGAGGTTACATCGGTAATATTCTTATCGCCGATGGTAACCGATAAAGCCTCGGGCTTGAGCCTTTTACCATGGCAAACAGGGCAGGTTTTGCTGACCATATAACGCTCGATATATGAACGCGAGGTTTCGGATTCCGTATCGTGGTACAGCCTTTCCATACGCGGGATGACCCCTTCGAAGCCATCGGAATACAGGCGTTCATTACCATACCTGTTCCTGTACTTATATTTAAGTTCACTTTCGCCGTATAAGATAAGGTTTATCTGCTCGGGGGTTAAATCCCTTATCGGCGTTTTCATCGAAAAACCGTGGCGCCGCACCATTTCACTTACTGAGTACAGATACCAGTTTTGCCATTGATACGGATGGATTGCCCCTTCCTCCAGTGACAGGCCTTTATCGGGAAGCACCAGGTCGGGGTCTATTTCCAGCTTTATTCCCAACCCGGTGCAAGCCGGACAGGCACCATGTGGGTTATTAAAACTGAAGGTTCTGGGGGCAATTTCCCCCAGGCTGATACCACACTGAACACAGGCAAAATGCTCCGAAAAAAGGAGCTCTTCTCCATCTATAACCGATACCAGCACCACCCCACCCCCCAGTTTCAAGGCCGTTTCAACCGAATCGGCAATGCGGCTCTGACTATCGCTCTCCCCGATAACCAGCCTGTCGATAACAGCCTCAATGGTATGCTTCTTTTGCTTATCGAGCTGAAAGTCCTCGGAAAGGTCTCGGATTTCCTTATCGACACGCACACGCGCATATCCTGCCTTGCGCAGGTCATTAAACACTTGCTGGTACTCTCCCTTGCGGTCTTTAACCAGCGGTGCCATTATCATGATACGCGAATCCTGAGGCAAAGACCTGACCGAATCGACGATTTGTTCGACTGTTTGCACTGTTATTTCACGCCCACAGCCGGGGCAATGCGGATGTCCAGTACGAGCAAACAACAACCTGAGATAATCATATATCTCGGTCACGGTACCCACCGTAGAACGCGGGTTGTGGCTGGTCCCCTTCTGGTCGATGGATATAGCCGGACTGAGCCCTTCGATGTAATCGACATCGGGCTTTTCCATCCTCCCCAAAAATTGACGCGCATACGCCGAAAGCGATTCCATATAGCGGCGCTGCCCTTCGGCATAAATGGTATCGAATGCCAGTGAACTCTTGCCTGAACCTGAAACCCCGGTTATTACCACCAGTTTATCGCGTGGTATGGTTACATCTATATTCTTGAGATTGTGTTCGCGGGCACCTTTGATAAATATCGAATCTAAAGGCATCTTATCTCCTGTTCATAACATTGTAGCATCAGCTTAAAATGCTAACAAGCAACATACCACAGAGATACAATCTAATGAAAAATCAGGGGAACCTTATTAATAAAAAAAGAAATCGGGAAAAAATCCAATTGTCTCCTGTTTTCCAAAGTGGAGGAACAGCCTGTATTCAGGCATAAAGTAAGTATGCTCAATCCGACAGGGAACCGGCTATCATAAAACAAAAAGACAGAAACTTATAGCCACTTCTCCCTTTGATAAAGAGGGATTGAGGGGGATTTCTATTACAAATTATTTACCTTTCCCATATTATTCAGATATAGCTTCCTACTTGCCACAATCCTCAGGGATTGATAATATCTATACAGGGAAATCCACTGAAGTTATCAAGACTGTTAATTCAAGAACAGAGCTATTAATGTCAAGAGTCGTTATATAAAATACCGGCATTCGGGCAACTCACATCGATAAACAGGATTAAAAGGAGTGGCAGTTATGAGTAAATTACACGACATTATAATTATCGGCGGCGGGCCTGCCGGCTTAACCGCTGGCCTCTATGCCTCCCGAAATAAGCTATCCACATTGTTAATTGAAAAAGGACTTGTCGGCGGCAACATCAATGAAGCCGAGAAGGTGGATAACTACCCTGGCTTTCCACAGGGCATCAGCGGCATGGAATTGACCTCCCTGATGCACCAGCAGGCATTGCAATACGGAATGGAAGTTGTTATCGATGAGGTTACAGGCATTAAAATAGAGGGTGAGATAAAAACAGCAATGACCTCTCAGGGCGAACTCTCGGCCAAAGCCCTGATTATTGCCGGCGGTTCCGAAAGGCAGAAGCTAAACGTCCCGGGCGAAAAGGAATATACAGGTAAAGGCGTTTCCTACTGCGCCACCTGCGATGCCCCATTCTTCAGAGGGAAAAGGGTGGCAATCGTGGGGGGGGGTAATGCCGCATTATATGAAGCGCTGCACATTGCCAAATTCGCATCCAGAGTGAGCATTATTCACAGGCGCGACCAGTTTAGAGCTACTCCTGTAGTACAGGATAAAGTCTTTGCCGAACCGAATATCGATTTTATCTGGAATACTGTGGTAAAAGAAATCCAGGGAGACACTTTCGTCAGAGGGTTAAAAATTGTTGATGTTAAATCGGGGAAGGAATCCTTACTGGAAGTGGATGGAGTTTTCATTGCCATAGGATTGATACCGAATACGGCATACCTGAAAGGCACAGTCGACATGGATGAAAAGGGTTCCGTCATCGTTAACGATAGAATGGAAACCTCTGTCCCGGGCATTTTTGCCGCCGGCGACATCCGTTCAAACTCCATCCGACAGGTAATTGCAGCCGCCGGAGATGGCGCCGTTGCCGCCGTTTCCGCCAGCAATTTTATAGAGAATCAGGTTTAACCCGGTGCTGTAATGAAGTATAATAGAATGTGTATTTTGGTTAAAGGATGATGTTTTATGAATGTAGTTTTTTTAAAGGATGTCCCCAATGTAGCCAAAGCCGGCGAAGTAAAAAATGTTCCCGATGGATATGCCAGAAATTACCTCCTGCCCCATAAACTGGCAGCGCCGGCAACGGCAAACATAAAATCCCAGCTGGAAGCCCAGGCCAGAGCACAGGAAAAGAAACAGGCACAAATGGAAGCCAACTTTCGACAGATGAGTGAACGGATTGAGAAGATGAATCTGATTATCAGGGCTAAAGCCGGCGCCAGGAATCGGCTCTTCGGTTCCATAACCAGTGCCGACATCGCCAGGGAACTGGAAAACACCAGTGGAATAGTTATAGACAAACGCAAGATAGAACTGGCGGAGCCTATCCGCGAACTTGGTGTGTACGAGGTTACAATCAAGCTATATAAAGACATTTCCCCCAAACTGAAGGTAACGGTTAAAAACCTGGAGGAAAATTGAATTGCAGGATAATCGATTGCCGCCGCACGATATCGATGCCGAAGAAGCGGTAAATGGCTCATTGCTTATCGATGGAAGAGCTATCCACGAAACGGCTGTATTTTTACAGCCTAAAGATTTCTACAGTGAGCAAAACAGGTGGATATATCAGGCCTGTTTGGCACTATATCAACGCGATGAAGCCATCAACCAGATAACAGTCGCACAGGAACTGGACCGTTCAGGACAGCTAGAGAAATGCGGCGGCGTGGCGTATTTAAGCCATTTGGTATCGATAGTCCCCACCTCACTGGATATCGAGCATTATGCACGGATTGTTTATAGGCTTTCGATAATGCGCCAGCTGATTGCTGCCGCCGATAAAATATCCGATATCGGCTATGAGGCTGACCCCGATGTCAGCGGTGCTCTAAACCGTGCAGAGGATATGCTGTTCCACCTGCGACATGAGCGGTCTCTGGATTTTGTACATATCAAGAATGTGCTCGATGGATACTTCGAGGTGCCTCCTCCACCTGGTACCGCCGGTTTTCAGGCAATCCCCCAGATATTCACCGGATTGCATGGGCTGGATGATTTGTTGGGCGGTTTTAAGCGCTCCGAATTAATTGTGCTTGCTGCCCGCCCCAGCGTCGGGAAAACCAGCCTGGCGCTTAATATTGCCCGGAATGCAGCCGTCGACCAGGGAGCATGCGTGGCTATTTTCAGTCTCGAAATGTTCCGTGAATCTCTGGTGCAGCGCTTGCTATCCAGCGAGACGGGTATTAATGCCAGACGCCTCAGGCTGGGATTGAATACCGAGGAAGAGGAAAGAAGGGTAATGGAAGCCATCGGTATGCTATCCGAGGCTTCTATATTTATAGATGATTCCCCCCAATTGCGGGTCATGGAGATGAGAAGTAAGGCACGCCGTCTGAACTTTGAGCATAATATAGACCTGATAATCGTCGACTATCTACAGCTTTTACAGGGGGATACCCGCACCGACAACCGTGTACAGGAAATCGGCTATATATCCCGCTCGTTGAAGGCACTGGCACGCGAATTGAATGTGCCTGTAATAGCCGTTTCACAATTAAGCCGCGCTATCGAAAAAAGAGAGAAACATGAACCACTGCTCTCCGACCTGAGAGACAGCGGCAGCATCGAGCAGGATGCCGATCTGGTTATCTTTATAAACCGCGAAGAGGTTTACTACCGCACCGAGGAAGACTGGAGAGCAGAACATCCCGACGAAGAATATCCCCGAGGACTGGCAGATATAATTGTTGCCAAAAACAGAAACGGTTCGATCGGCAATATAAAAGTACGATTTATAGATAGGCTCACCAAATTTGATAACCTGACCACAGCCGGGCAGGCAATGTTATGAAGACCTTCGAAGGATTCCCTGCAAAGATGGATTTTACGCCAATTCCAAATATCTTTATCAACCGTCTTCTGCCAGAAATTGAAGACATCAATGAATTGAAGGTTACCTTATATATTATGGAAGTCATTTACAATAAGAAGGGATTCCCCAGATTCGTCAACTTCGACGAACTTGCAGCAAATGCCAGCCTTATAAAGGGCTTAAAAAATAAAGAAAATCCGCTTGGGGAATTAAAAAACGCCCTTAAACTGGCTATGGAGCGGAAAACTATCCTGGGTTTATCGATAGAAAATGGCGGGGAGGTTTTCTTTCTCAACACCGAATCCGACAGGCAGACAGTGGAAAAGATAAAGAATGGCGAAATAAAACTGGCAGGTATACAAACAGGAATCGTAGCACCGATAAATACGGAAGAGCCGGTGAATATCTTTGCCCTCTATGAAGAGAATATCGGCATGCTCACCCCGATGATTGCCGAAGAATTGAAAGATATAATAAGCCTTTATCCGGAAATATGGATAGAAGAGGCCATAAAAGAAGCTGTCAAACAAAATGCACGCAAGTTGAGCTATAT
>CAZJVO010000084.1:0-1830 GCA_964549815.1 uncultured Dehalococcoidales bacterium
CTAAAAAGTCCAATATGTTATGGACCCTTACAACGACTTTCCCCTTTTTAACAGATATGGTACTTTTTTATAGCTATGCAAAAATTCCCATTTTTAGATGTATAATATATAATATCTTAACGTAATTCGAAGGAGGTACCTATGGCACAATTAGGCATAACAGTTTCCAATATCCATTCATATGGTGGGCCAATCGACGGCGTAAAAAATATAAAGGTATTCAGAGGACAATACAAATACAAGGACCTCAAAGATGACGAGCAGTATATCACCATTGCAATTACAGGACAAAAGAAATCCGACAGTTTTTGGGAAGGCGAACTTTCCATGCCGATGTCGGTAGCCAGATTGCTGGGGCAATCGCTGGTAGATGTTACTCAAAACCTGTCCTCGGTAGAGCTGCAGTTGGAATAGTCTCTGCTTTTCGGCTTATGCTATCTTCTGCTGGATGTCCTCCGATTACGGACATCCAGCAATTTTTTTAAAATTTAAAAGCATGCGTAAACCTCTCAGGTCTTTATTTATAAATTAATGCTCCAATTTTTCCCCATGAACCAACGCCATATTGCAATTGTAAAGCCGGGAGATGAAGCTCTACATCCCCCGATAAGAGTATTGCTGTCTTCTATTTGCCGCATGATGGGAAGAAGAAGTATAAATAGGTTCGAGGAAGGGCAACAGTGTCTGCCACAAGGACATGGAGGAAATTTTATTTCCGGCATTTTTATCAAAACAGATGCAAAAGTTCAGAAACAAATGATATAATCTCACCGAAAGTTACATCCGATAAGGAGGGAATATGTATCTGGCAGGTCTCGTAATGACACTGGTGGGGTGGCTATTTCAGGGATACGAAACTTTCATAAGGAAGACACATAGAATCAATATTTTTCTCCCGGTATCCTACTGCATCGCCTGTGTCCTCTTCGGCATCAACAGTTTCCAGGCGGATGAAATACTATTCGGTGTTCTGGATATCATAATTGCGATAATAACCGCAGTGATATCCTATTATATTATCGCCAGGAAATAAGCTGTTCCGATAATTCAGCAGTTCGGAGTTCCCTTTTCGCCTGCCATATATTCATAGGCTAAGCCGCTCGTATCCTGTGATAAATTCAGGATGGAGTAAAACATGCGGTGTTGCACCTGACCATATAACCAGCCATTGTGATTCCTTAATTCAGCGGGTTGAAAGTCCTGTGACAGGCGAGCTTATTTATCCCGGTTCATAATCACCTCTAATACTCAGCTGCCGGTAAATTCCATATCAGCCATTCAGTGGAAGCCGGCTACAATTTTATCTAAAAGATGTCAGGGTCCCTTGAAACATATTGACATTGATTATCGCAGAGCTAATAATAGAATTAACTTAATAATTGCATACAAGACAGGTAAAAACTTGCTAAAAGGGGGTATTAGCCATGAAACGTATATACATGGCAACGATAGCCATCCTGCTTGTGATATCAGTTATGCTCTCCTTCGGGGCGGAATGCTCGTCATCCTTCACCACAGCCGGCATCAGCGAAGCTACTATGGCTCTGGGGGTAGACAGTTATGCTAAACCGATTAACCCGACCAACCAATTCTATACCGATACCCCGACAATTTATTGCTCCGCTAAATATTCCAATGCTCCTGCAGGTACCGAGATAAACTCTGTCTGGGTATATCAGCAGGGAGAACTGGGCGTAACAAACTATGAAATTGACAGCTATGCAATGACAGTGGAAGGTACCGGCTACCTGTATTTTTATATGGATCGCCCAACCAACGGTTGGCCTGTGGGGGAATATAAGCTGGTTCTTTATTTAGACGGAGAACAGG
>CAZJVO010000084.1:1930-5830 GCA_964549815.1 uncultured Dehalococcoidales bacterium
GTAGCAGCGACTGGAGTCGAACCAGTGACCAAGGGCTTATGAGTCCCCTGCTCTACCTCTGAGCTACGCTGCCATGCTAATAACTCGGTTATATTACCTGAAATATTGTATTGTCCCTCAGGTCAGTTGTCAAACAAAATTACTTCAACAGGCGTTATCTTTTTTCGTATTCCCTGCAATATATGGCATTGGGGCGCTCCCGGTTATGGCACGCACTGCGCCAGTTCCATTTACAGCTATCGCACAGGATTACTTTCATTCCCAGCGCTTTTTTAATATTGATTATTATTCGGTTTATTAAGGGAGTTTGTTGCATTTTTTATTATCATTCGGAGTAAAATATAATATAGTACTAAATTCTGTCTGTATCATTATAACAATACAGGTGCTAAATGGTAAAGCATGTGCTAGAATAAGCAGGTTTATTTTATAAGGGGTTTTTATCATGGCAGATGTCCAGGCGAACAAGAAAGAAAAGCTGAATATAGACACGCTCAACTGGAAGGGAATGACCTGGGTGGATATCGCCCCTCCAAGCCAAAAAGAAATCGATTATCTGGCGGAGAATTATCACTTTCATCCCCTCGACCTCGACGATACCTTGAGCCGCCGGCAGCGCCCCAAGGTAGATGAATATAAAGACTACCTGTTCATTGTTTTCCATTTCCCTATATACAATAAAGAAGAGCAGGTGCTGATTGCCAGCCAGGTATCGGTGTTTATAGGGCAGAATTACCTGATTACCATTCACAAGGGGGTACTGAAGCCGCTGGTAAAGCTGTTCAGGGAATGTGAAATTGATGAAGAATCCCGTGAGGAGTACCTGGGACAGGGGGCCGGTTTTCTTCTGTATCGCATACTCGACCGCCTGGTGGACTACTGCGAGCCTATATTGAACAAGGTTAGCGATGGCATCGAAGATGTGGAGGATGAGATTTTCAGCCAGAAGCGAAGAACCGATACGGTGCGCGAAATATCAAGGCTACGACGCGATGTTATCGTCTTCCGCCGCATCATCTGGCCGATGAGGGCAGTTATCGGTAGACTTGAGCCGAGGGTACGCCGCTTCACCAATAATGTCGATATGTCGGTCTACTTCGGCGATATGTTAGACCATCTCGACAGGATATGGGATGGACTGGACGAATACAAAGAGATTATCGAAGGCCTGAATTACACCCACGATTCGATGGCTACCAACCGCACCAATGAGACAATCAGAATACTCACGATTATAGCTACTGTTATGATGCCGGTGACGGTTGTGGGCAGTGTGTACGGTATGAATATCGAGATGCCGTTTGCCGATTCCGAATATGCCTTTATTATAGTTTTGGGTATAATGCTGGCTATTATCTTTGTAATTCTCCTGTTATTGCGCAAGTTACGTGTTCTTTAGCTGCGTCCTGCCAATAAACTAGCAAAGGGTTATTGCCAATGAATGTATCACACCGGCTCGTCATAATTGCCGCCGTTTATGTCACCTGCCTGATAACCGCTAATATAATTTCTGTCAAGGTAATTGGATTCGGTTCGGTTGTGATGCCAGCGGCTATTATTGTTTTCCCTTTGAGCTACATCTTCGGGGATATTCTCACCGAGGTTTACGGTTATCGCTGGGCACGCCGTATAATCTGGCTGGGTTTTGCATGTAACCTTATATTTGTCATCTTTGCTTTCTTAGGGCAGCTGCTGCCTGCCGCCTCTTTCTGGACGGGGCAGGAAGCCTACGAAAGCATACTGGGATATGCTCCCAGGCTACTGTTGGCTTCGGTTTGCGGATACCTTGTCGGTGAATTCGTAAACTCCTTTATCATGGCCAGGATGAAGGTCGCTACCCATGGCCGCTGGCTGTGGATGAGGACCATCGGTTCGACGGTGGTGGGAGAGGGGCTGGATACGGCACTGTTCATCGTCATCGCCTATATCGGTACGACATCCTTCCTTCCTTTGATGATACTATATCACTGGCTGATAAAAACAGGCATCGAAATACTGGCAACTCCCTTAACCTATAAAACAGTAAACTATTTAAAAAGAAAAGAGGGAACAGATGTATACGATAGAGATACGAATTTTAACCCCTTTCGCTTTTAGTATTCTCGCTTGCAGGGAGAGCGCTTTATTATGAAAATAAGATTTTTGGGGGCGCATAATACCGAGACCAGGGATACGAGGCTCGCCGGCTTGCTGGTAGATGATGTGCTGGCGCTGGATGCAGGCAGTTTGACATCCAGCCTGACGCTCTCCGAGCAGCTGGGACTCAAATCGGTCCTGATAACCCACCACCACTATGACCATGTAAAAGACCTGCCTCTTCTGGCTATGAATCGCTCCTTAAACGGAACAACGATAGACGTATACTGTCTGGAAATTACGGCAGCGGCTCTTACCGGCCCACTGCTTGCTGGCAGCCTCTACCCCGATTTCCTCAAAGTAAACGGGAATGGGAAAATAACGATAAAATTGAATCCGGTGAAGCCATATCAAAAAATGCAGATAGAGGGTTACTCGGTTATCCCCGTTCCCGTACCGCATTCCGTTCCTGCCATCGGATACCGGATCACCAGCAGCGAAGGCAAGTCGTTCTTTTACACCGGGGATACGGGAGCGGGGTTATCCGATTGCTGGGAACGTGTCTCTTCTAAATTACTGATTACCGAGGTAACTGCCTCCAACGATTATCTGAAATTTTGCCAGGATAAGGGACATCTTTGCCCCTCCCTTTTGAAAGAAGAACTGGTCAGCCACCTTAATGTAAAGGGATATATGCCGGATGTGGTTGCGGTGCATATGAACCATATGCTCGAAGAGGATATCGGGGCGGAATTAAAAGCATTAGCCAGTGAATTGGGCATATCTATAACCATGGCTTTTGAAGGCAAACAACTTATTATTTAGACCGCAGGGAGAGAAGCAGATGGATGCTCTCAGGTTCATAGTCGACCAGAATGCGGGCAAGCTGGTAAAATGGCTGCGCATGCTCGGCTACGACACTGTATTTTTTACAGGCGACGATGATTCGGGTATAGTATCTGCGGCACTGTCCGAGGACAGGGTAATATTGACCAGAGATACCGGAATAATGAAGCGGCGGTCGATAACTTCCGGCCGGGTGAAAGCAGTCCTGTTGACCAGCGAAATGCCTCGCTTGCAGATGAGTCAGGTTATTCGAGCACTGGGAGCAGGCGGCTGTTTTTCTCCATTTAGCCGCTGTATGGAATGCAACGTAATATTGGAAGTACGAAAAAAAGAAGAAGTAAAAGAAAGAGTCCCCCCATATGTCTATCAGACTCAGGACAAGTATATGGAATGCCCTTCCTGTCGGCGTGTTTACTGGAAAGGAACCCACTGGCAGGCAATGATGGATAAATTAAACGGTTTGATACAGGAGGAAATCGATGGAAGTATATGAAGCTATCACTAAAAGGCGCTCGATAAGAATATTCGAGGAAAAACCAGTCGCTTACTCTATTCTGGAAAGGTGCGTCGATGCCGCCAGGCTGGCACCTACCGCCATGAACAGCCAGTTGTGTGAGTATGTTATTGCAGACGATAAGAAACTGGTTCTGGAGATACTGGATTCCATAGGGATGTGGGGAGGAACCCCCAAACCAGCAGGCGGCTGGACTCCGGAGAAAAAGCCTGTGGCTTATATCATCGTCCTTATAAACCTGGAGCTAGAAAAGGTGCGCGGCTGCGGCAGGACCAATGCCTTTATCGATGTCGGACTGGCAATGGAAAATGTAGCACTGGCAGCGCTCGAGCAGGGTATCGGCACCTGTATTATGACAGGATTCGATAAAGAGAAGATTAAGGAGGTTTTAAACGCCCCTGAGAAATATGAGGTAGTGGCAATGATAGCCTTGGGCTACCCCGATGAGAAATTCGTTCTGGAAA
>CAZJVO010000085.1:0-5814 GCA_964549815.1 uncultured Dehalococcoidales bacterium
GAGCCGACAACCATCCCTTCTGTTTCATCCGCCTCGTAGTTATCCGATATTAGCTCGAACTCCGCTTCTTCAAAGGTCGCCAACCACGAGTAGCCAGTAGTGGGGTTCGACTCGAGAGCAATAACGAATTCATTCCCGGCCTTTACTTCTACACTTTCCCCCGCATCGCTGTAAGTCTTCACATTATCTCCATCGCATCCAGCGGTAGCAAAAGCAGTCACCAAAAACAGGGCAGCCAATGCCACATATCTTTTCACTTTCTTCTCCTCTATTTACCCGGCATCATGATTTTAATTTTTAAGCTTTAAGGGACAATGCGGTTTCTCATCTTCAAAGCCATAAAATCCGCCTCGCATTGTCCTGTAAAACCATCACCTGTAAAACTATAATACCTGTCATCCCCAATTACAATATGGTCCAGCACCTTTAACCCCATAATGCCGGCTGCTATGACCAGGTCGCGAGTCAAATCCCTGTCGCTCTGGCTGGGAGCAGGGTTCCCGGAAGGATGATTGTGAACAAATATCAATGAAACGGCTTTGTACCTGATGGCACTTTCGATTACCTCTCGTACGTGTACCACACTGCTGTCGACAGTCCCCCGAAATAAATCTTCGATTTCGATTATACGGTTCTGACTGTCCAGATAGATTACTTTGAAGACCTCTTTTTTCAAGCCTCGCATGGAATGATACAGATAATCAAAGACTTCCTGAGAAGATGAACACACCGGCCTGTCAATGATTTTTTCCCTGAGATATTTTCTGGCAACTTCCTGTACCAGGCTGATGCCAAAGGAATTATGAGGCCCGATACCCTTTATCTGCTGCAATTCTTCAGGGGCAGCCTCCAGTACTCCCTTCAGGGTTTTGAATTTCTTCAGGGCTTCTTTCGCCGGCTGCTTGCAATCCTTTCTTGGCGAACCGAGGGTCAACAGCAGCTCGACGATTTCATAATCCTGAAATCCCACCAATCCGGATTCGATAAACCTCTCGCGTAGCCTCTTCCTGTGTCCCTGCCGACTTTCTTCAACCATTCTCTATATCTCACATATAAAACCATCTCGACGTTTATCCATAAAACACATTTTCGATAATCTCCCAAAGCCTGCCTAAATATACATGGTTTTGGGGGAAAACCCTCTTTTCACATCCATTTTCAAGCGCAGATTCAGAAATTCGTCCTCGTATTTTTCTATCAATCCGGCACTGCTGAAACTGAAATATCTATTCTCCCCGATAATGATATGGTCCAGCACGCTTATTTGCAGTATCTTGCCAATGAAAACCATGTCCCTGGTTATCTTTTCGTCGTTATGGCTGGGTGCAGGGTCGCCGGAGGGGTGATTATGTACGTAAATAAGATGATGGGCATTATGTTTGATAGCCCTTTCCTGTATCTCTCTCGGATAGATATGGATTTCATTCAGCGTCCCCTCGAAAAGCACCTCCGTATCGATAATCTGGCTCTGGTTGTTAAGGTAGATAATCCTGAATATTTCCTTCTTCAAATCGCGCATGGAGTAGTACAGATAATCGCATATTTCCTGCGATGAAGCATAGAACGGCTTCTGAATAATTTTCTCCTTAAGGTATCTGGACGGGATTTCCCGAATCATCTTAATTAAAACAATGCACTGCTCGGTCATACCCGGTATAGACCTGAGTTCCTCTAAGGGAGCAGTAATTAATTCCCTGAGTGTTTTATACCTGGAGTCAACCTCAGCAACGATTTTATTGCAGCTGTTTCTGTTTACCATGCGGGAAATAATTAACTCTACTACCTGGGTGTTGCTTAAATCATCTATACCGTGTTTGACAAAGCTTTCTTCAAGACCGGTTAATTTACGCCTTTTCCCCATAATTCTGCAAGCTATCCCGGGATGCCAAAAGTCCACAGGGAAAGCCTCTTTTTAATTTTTAATTGTGACAAGTGCAACGACAGATAAATATTTTATCACATTCGCTGTGACTTAAGTATATCTTTTTAGACATTATTTGTCATTTTGGTATTTTACATCTTTCCCTCTATGGCTGATTGACGATTTGTCGCACGCAGGGAACCCAAATAATTACTGCTTGCAGAGTACAATTTAAGCACAATAGAGAAGAGGACACAAATCGATAGCCGACCACTGCCACGGCATAATAGTTTTAATGGCATCTCATCGACTCAAGCGTCGGAGAATCAAACCCTCACCCTAAAAGAGATTTAAAAACCTCTCGTGAAACAGGCTTCAGGAGGACGATTGAGTGATTTTGGGAAGGGATTTTCGGCCGCCACTGTGCAGGTTTTACCCCAGCATTACGTTATCAATCAGCCTGGTTTTCCCGAATTTGACCGCCATCGATACCAGCGCCTTCCCCGTAATCTCATCCAGCTCGTCGAGGGTTGCCGGGTCGGCAATGGAAACATAATCGATTCTCGCCAGCTCCTCTGTTTTAATAAGCCTGACTATCTCTTTGCGGATGATTTCAGCGTCCCTTTCGCCCTGCGCATACAGGCCCTGCGCCAGCATCAGCGAGCGGTAAAGGACTGTGCTTGCCTGCCTCTCTCGAGGGTCCAGATAGATGTTGCGGCTGCTCAATGCCAGCCCATCCATTTCCCTTACGATAGGGCAGGTAATCACTTCGAGATTCATGTTCAGGTCTGCCACCATCTTTTTGATAACGGCTGCCTGCTGAGCATCTTTCTGCCCGAAATAAGCCCTGTCGGGCCTTACTATGTTGAATAATTTATTGACGACGGTGGTGACGCCGCGGAAGTGTCCCGGGCGGCAATTGCCTTCCAATTTCTGAGTGATGCCGGTAACCTCAACGCGGCTACTGAAATTTGCCGGATACATCTCATCGGCTTCTGGGGCGAAGACGGCATCGACGCCTTCTTCCTCTAAAAGCTCGACATCGCCTTCCAAATCCCTGGGGTATGTTTCGAAATCCTCACCGGGGCAGAACTGAGTGGGGTTAACGAATACGCTTACCACCACCGAGGCATTGTCTTTCTTAGCCTGCCTTACCAGTGAAATATGGCCTTCGTGCAGGTATCCCATGGTGGGAACCAGCCCGACCGGTTCGGGGAGTGCCTTTCTGAAGGACTTCATCTCGGAGATGATTTTGATTACTTTCATAACATTAATTTTTCTTCAACTCATCGATGATGCTTTCGTCCATGGCAAAGCTCTGAGCTTCGGTGGGGAAAGCTCCCGATTTTACCTCTTCATAGTATTCGCCTACTGCCTTGGACATCATTTCGGCTACCCGTGCATACTGCCTGGTATGTTTGGGGACAAAGTCGGTAAACAGCCCCAGTATATCGCTCACTACCTGCACCTGCCCATCACAGCCGGCTCCCGCCCCTATGCCTATGGTGGGTATTCCTATGCTACTGGAAATAAACGCCGCCAGAGCGGATGGCACCGTCTCTAAAACAACGGCAAAGGCTCCGGCCTGCTCAACGGCTATGGCGTCTTCAAGCAGTCTCCTGGCGGCTTTAAGGTCTTTCCCCTGTATTTTATGGCCTCCAAGCTGATTTATAGACTGGGGAGTCAGACCTATGTGGCTCATCACCGGTATGCCGCAATCGACAATCCTTCGTATTTTATCGGCAACATTCACCCCCCCCTCGACCTTTACCGCCTGCGCACCGCCTTCCTGTATGAAAAGTGCGGCATTGGTCAATGCCTGTTCTTCACTTATGTGATAGCTCATAAACGGCATATCGCCGATAACCATGGCATTCTGGGTGCCTCGCACTACTGCCCTGGTATGATGCAGCATATCATCCATAGTCACCGGTATGGTGGAGCCGTAGCCGAGTATAACCGTTCCCAGGCTGTCTCCTACAAGTATGAGCGGAATCCCAGCGGCATCGACGATTTTGGCAGTCATATAGTCATAGGAGGTAAGCATGGCGATTTTCTCGCCCTTTTGCTTCATTTCCCTGATGCGGGTAATTGTGGTACGCATATGTCCCTCCTTAGAAATGCAATGATTCTACAGAATGCTTTATGCCAGTTATCTCGTTGTTCTGGTTGACATAAACTATAACAGGGGTAAAATCGACAGCCATACTTTCTTCTACCTGTGCATAAGTGATAATGATAATAATATCTCCTTTGCAAACCAGCCGGGCGGAGGCCCCGTTCAAACAAATCTGCCCGCTGCCAGGCTCCCCTTCTATAGCATAGGTAGAAAAGCGAGCCCCGTTATTGATGTTCAGGATTTGCACCTGCTCGTAAGGAAGAATATCGGCTTCCTGCATCAGCTTCTTATCGATAGTGATGCTCCCCTCGTAATTGATATTGAGGTCGGTAACACGAGCGCGATGGATTTTGCTTTTCATCATTGTTCTCATTTTATTTTCTCCGCTTGCTACAAGGATTGTCCGAGTATGTTTTCAAGTTCCCTGGCTTGTTTTATATCTAGCCTGCCTTTTTCCAGTGCGATAGGAATCGTATTGATACCCAGCTCCCGGTACAGGCGTACCAGTTCGGGGTCTATTGAGCCGAGGGCAGCCAGGTGTCTTTTAATGGTGCCGGTATCCCCACGTGCAATCGGCCCTGTCAGGCTTTGAATAACTCCCGTTGATTCTATATTGTTTAAAGTCCCCCTCATCAGTGGCAACAGTGCCTGTACTGCTTTGTATTGAGGAACATCTATGTTCCCCCACAATTTGACCGCAATGCTGGTTAGCGTAATCAGGTAGTTACTGGCAAAAACGGCGGCGGCGTGGTATAACACCCGGTCTTTCGATTTCAATTGTATCCACTGGCCGCCGAGCATTTCCGCCATTTCCTTGAGCGATGTTAAGAGCGGCTCCCCAGCTTCCAGCGCAAAGGTAATTCCCTGTAGATTTTCCTGCATCATGGCAGCAAAAGTTTGCAGAGGGTGGAATACCCCCGTATAAGCGCCCGCCTGTCTTGCAGGACTGAGTATATCAATCGTATCGGCGCCGCTACAGTGAATTACCATCTGCCCCTTATGCCACCTTGTCTGAGCGGCTACGACCGGAATAACGTCATCCGGCGTGGCAATAAATACAAGGTCGGCGCTATCGGCTACTTCCTGGTTGTCCGGCACTGCGCGGCACCCTTCTAGCAGGTGTGCCAGCGATTTGGCAGACTCGTAGCCACGGCTGGAGACAGCCACTATCGTAAAGCCTCTCTGCTTGAAGGCAATCGACAGAGTGGTTGCCAGTGCTCCAGCACCGATGAACCCTAATTTAAATTTATTATCCATGCCTGCTGCCTTAAAATAAAAAGCCTTCTCTTATACAACGAGAAGGCAAAATCACCATGCACGTCTCGGTCGTACTCGATCCAAGCGATATGTATTATTGCACCCCAGGCTCACCGCCATTCGGTCGATGGCTTATAATTTAATTGTATTAAGTGCACAGGGATATGTCAAATAACTGGCCGCTTATAACATCGCATAAACCGATTTGTTGACAGTTATGCAGCGTTATTGCCACTCTTCTTCCGCACCTCATAAGCAATACCCAGCTTAGCCTCAGTTTTCCTGGTTTTCTCTCTTTGCAGTGATAGCATAACACCATCAGCCCCGATAACAAGACGTTCACTAACCAGGTTGGTACTGTCAGGTAGTTCCCCTGTTTTCTGAAACCATTCCAGCAAGCTGCCTTGTTTCTCAAGGTGGATATAGGCTACCCTGGCAACCAGACGATGTATAGCCTGGTGAGACAGGTTTACGGGTATAGCTTTAGCCAGTATCTCGGCACTCCGCCTGAAAGGCATAACCCCTGCCATATCTCTTATCTTTTCAATCAAAACCTGCAAAAATGTTACAGTAACAG
>CAZJVO010000086.1:0-5796 GCA_964549815.1 uncultured Dehalococcoidales bacterium
TCCTTGCGGAGATGGACCAGGTTATCCCCTGGGAAGCTATGTTGAAGTTCATCAGCCCCTATTATCCGAAAGCCGGCAATGGTCGTAAACCGATGCCATTAGAGGTAATGCTCCGGATATATTTTATGCAGCAGTGGTATGGGCTCTCCGACCCGGCGATGGAAGATGCTCTATACGATATAGAATCGATGAGACGATTCGCAGGGCTCGATCTTCAGATGGATGACATTCCCGATGAAACGACGATATTGCACTTTCGCCACCTGTTAGAGAAGCATAAGCTGACCGAGAAGCTATTTGAGCAAACGCATCGATATCTTACGGACAAGGGGATGATGGTGCGAGAGGGAACGATAGTAGATGCGACCATACTCAATGCCCCATCCTCTACGAAGAACAGGGATAATAGCCGTGATAAAGAAATGAAGCAGACGAAGAAAGGGAACCAGTGGTATTTTGGGATGAAGGCGCATGTAGGTACAGATACAGGGAAAGGGCTGGTACATAGTATTGTCGTGACCGATGCTGCCGTCCATGATTCGAAGGTGATGGATAAACTATTACATGGTGAAGAGAAAGCTGTGTATGGAGATAAGGCATATGCAGGGGAAGACAGGCAGAGGGATTGCGAATCCAGAGGGATTGAGTGGTGTGTAAAGAGAAAAGCGGTCAGAGGGAGAAAGCTTAGCGAAGAAGACCGGAAGTATAATCATCGACAGGGTAAAGTACGGGCAAAGGTAGAGCATGTATTTCAAGTAGTAAAGCATCAGTGGAATTATCGCAAGGTAAGGTACCAGGGCTTATACAAGAATACAGTGGAAGTTCCCACTTATTGACGTAGAACCAATATGCTCGACTGTCTATACTAGGCACCTTCAATCAACTGGAGGTTTAAAATAACAACATCCGTTCAACGCCTGGATTTCCGATTAAGGATAATTATTATAATAACTATAACCGCAACAGCTATGACAATGCCTATAATCCAGATAATATAATCTTTTAAGCGGTCAAATAGTGCATTCCCACCTGTAGTTGATGTGGAATCCGTTTGAGTGGTTGTGGCGGATGAAATCTCATTTAATGCAAATCCTGTATTTTTAGCGGCAATTATATTGCCATTGACATCTGTTAAGGCTACTTCCGCATAATAATTACCGGCTTCGATGCCGCTGCTATCCCATTGTGCATTTACAGAGCAATTGCCAATTACATCTTTAAGCTGCCTTATAGCGAAGCTGTCGACGTAATTCCCCGAACCGTATAATCTGATGACAATATCCAGATATAAATCCTGTGCAATCCCCGTATTTGATATCTCGGTATTGATTTCGACTGTTTCTCCGCACTGGTAGGACGGTTTATCGGTATTAACACTGACAAATTCGATTTCAGATAGAATATAATCCACAACAAATGAATAATGGCGATAAAACAGTAACTCTTTTGTTTGCGGGTTGTATTTAACAGGATATACGATTATATCTAAAGTAACGCTACCGTCCGCATTGCGAACTGTTTCCCATTCGAAATCGATTTCAGGATACCGACCAGCTTTCAGTTCTATGGATTTGGTAATCGTCCATTGCTGTATAATTACAGGTAAATTAAGCCCGCTATTGACTTCGGGTTCCGAGCGTTCTCTCATCAAAACATCCTGGATGCGATAGCTTTGTGCATAATCTACAGAATAAATATAATATGGGATACGCGGGCGTCCTTCTTCTTCGAGAAGAATGCCTCCGCCGGGTATATCAATGTAATCATAGTTTCCGGATTCGGTAATCGTATATTCGGGAACATCGAATTCAATCAATAATTCGGAATTCGCTGACACATATAGGTTGCCGCCAAATATCAGCATTAAAGCAGGGATAATTACAGCTACTTTTTTCAACATACTGTTATGGTTCTCCGAATTTGGGGTCGCCGTAGAGGTTCATTTCGTATATATCCCAGCTTCTCGTCGAATATTTATTTCTTGCCCAGTAATCTTTCAGGTTCTTCATGGCATCTCCCGCCGATGTGTATGAGCCGGTCCAGTAATCGCGGAAAAACATCAGCGATACTTCTTCGGCAGCGCCGATACCCATGACCTCGACGTTTCCGATATAAACACCGGCGCCATATCTTAAAAAGGCGCGGGCGATACTCCCCCTGGCTTCTCTGGCATAAGCGCCGGTCAGGCAGGAGGCGGCAAATACCAGCGGACGGGTATCGCCGAAATCGATAGGCGTAATCGTTGAGTCGTCATCGCCGCCGATATAAAGGTTGGTGCTTCCGCAAATATCTAAGAAATCCTCCAGAACCCATCCCCATCCATCGGCGCCGCCATGCCCGCTCCAGTAAATAATATCTTTCTCGAATGCTCCGCTTTTTACGTCCTCTCCGCGGGCATCGCCGGCTTCGCAGAAGGAACTAAATATTGTATAAGCATCCGCAAATCCGTGGTCATGATGAATATCAAGCGCTGTGCCAACCGATATCAGGGTTCTTAGAGTGGCTAGATCCACAGGAGGGTGAGTCCCTGTGCAAGGGAGCCCATCTTCAGTTAAATGTCCGGGGTCTCCCAGGCAGGTATAATCACCGTGAAGCACTAATGCTTCACGCAATAATGCTACTGCATCAGTGTAGTATTCACCGAGCACATATTCTGTAGTGTATCCTTGGCTTTCAAGTATGCCTCCTACCCGTTTGGTATTATTCGTAAATCCTTCCGTGAATTCAGGCCCGCTCACCAGCAGGGCATTGCCATTATGGTCGAAATCGAATTCACCGGTTAAGACACCCAGGGATGAATTTACCGCAATTTCCATATCGGCAGCAGTTTCTCCGATTATTCTGCCTACCCTCAATTCCGGTATATTGTCGGCGCCGAAGCTATCGGCATAAGGGTAATCGGTATCATGTACTACAGCAGCGGCAGCTACCTGATGCAGGCCGGGTATATCAAAAGCAGGTATAATATTCATTTCTCCGATTATCAATAAATATCCCGTTCCTTCCGCCCAGCCGCTACACAGGCGGCGAGACCAACTGCTGCCGCTGGTTATAAGCGCTTTAACATTCCATCCGCCTGCGGCAACCGTATACGGCGAAACGTATCCGAAAACCGCATCCCGGTACTGTGCCAGTCGGGCTGTGGTAGCTAATAAATCATTCACTTCATCGGCGTCGTGGTTGTCGAACAGATTGACCGGGCAGGTCAACATCAAATAATCCGCAGCGGCGAAAGCAGCATTGCGTTCTGTAGAACTGCTCCAGCCGATATAAAAATCTGCCGTATACCGGACAGTGCTGAACAAGGCGCGGTGGCTGTAATCCAGTGTAAGCTTCGACCCGATGTACAGACAGGATACCATTTCCAGCGGGTCGACCAGCATCGGCACCGCATAATACCTGATGTTAATCGTTTGACCGGCTTCGATTTTGGGCAGCGTAAATTGCATGGTGCTTTTCCAATAGATATCGGGGTCATTGATTACCTCACCGGAGGTTATCCAGCCGTAATAACCTGATGTAGCATCCTGCATATAGATACCCTGGGCGCACTGGTAACCGCGGTTAATATCCGTAACCTCTACATTTTCGGCATCTACTTCACCGCTGTTATGCAGGCTTAAGGTTACCTGGAAGTAATTGTCTATACGGTTCACTTCACGGGTTGCGGTAACCGAAGGCGGTTGCAGTGATGTAAATCTGACGCTGTCAGTGCCCCAGTTGCCGTATTCATCTTGAACGCTTATCTGGAGGACATGTTCTCCGTATGTCAGTTCCACATCGTCATAGATCACACGGTCGGTTTCCGGTAGTGTTATCGGATTCCTCCATGTGTATTCAAGGATGACTGCTCCGTCAAGTCTAGTGCGAATATACGTCCACTTGAAACCATAATCGTTGGTGACGGTGTAATGTACCAGCAAGGTCATAAACACCCCATCGTTTTCCTCGGGCGACCAGATATCTATATGCATCGGAGATAACTGTGGGGCAAATGTCCGCTGCAAATCGCCGTTTCTGATATCATCAGCATAGTTTCCGTTAGAATCATAAGCCCTGGCGCCGAATTCATTGATTCCCTCGGGAAGCCCGGATGTGTCGCATCCCCATTCGAAAGGCGCAGCGTAATCCGTAAACAGAGGCAAGCCATTCAAATAGAAAACGACCCTGCTGATATCATTATCATCGGATGCATCTGCCGTTATCAGCGGCTCTCCGGCCAGGTTTTCGGGCAGCTTCAGCAATAGGCCGGGCATCTGCTTGTCCGCAGTTGTTTTGGTGGTAAAGCGCAAGGTCTTACTGTTTACCCGGTTGCCTGTTGCATCTGCAGAATAGACTATAAAATTGTAACTGGTAGCGGCGGTCAGCCCTGTGAGGGTTATAGAGTGCGAGGTAACCGTCTTATCTTCTTTCTCCTGTAAACCGAATTTGCCGGCAAAGGTATCATATTTTACAAGGCTATCGGCTTGTGCCGAGGTTTCCCATGAGATTGTGGCAGCGGTTTCGCCGATATCTGTTACAATTGGCCCCGATATTATTTTCAGTTGCAGTTTGGGAATCGTGGTTTTGGTTTGAGTGGTTGTTGGCGCGGTGGTTTGCGATGTCGAGGTGGTCTGTGTGGTTATCGTCTTGGTAGTTTCGGTGGTTTTGGTGGTAGTAATATTAGGCGCTAATGTTTTTTCCGCTTTATTATTTTGTTCATTCGATTCGTCAACCTGGTTATTAGTATCTATGATTACAGTTACATTTGTATTAGAGGTAATTTCCCAACCCGGTATATAAACCGATGAACCGCCCGGATTGGCTATGCCCCCGTTTATATTTTCAGTGGCATTGACGAGGCTGAAAGAGCCCTTCTTAATATTATCGAAAAATACATCGGCATCCGCCGTCCAGGAAACGGGCAGTGGACCGGTGCCGCTATTTTTAACCGTAACCTTTAATTTGTTATCTGCGGTGCATTCGATTTTTTCAATGACCAGGTCGGGCAGCACTGCGGGAATGATGTCTATTTTTGCTTCTGCCCAGACTGCCCAGTCCTGACCGGAACTTTTTCCGGCTTTTACCTGCAGAATAAAGCATCCGCTTTTGCCTGCCAGCGCATCAAGGCTCTGGGTAACAGAGTCCAATTTGGCGTTACAGGTTGCATACTGGCTGATAATGGTCTGGCGTGTCTGCCCCTCTTCGAAGAGGACTTCAAAAGTAACCCCGTCGCTGGCATCAGCCCCTTTTATAAATCCGACAGTGATGTTTAACTCGGCATCAGCGGGGATGGTTATCTGTGGATACCTGCCGCTTATCCAGCCTTCTGCTATCCACTGGGGGTGGGTTTCCAAAACTTTTTCGGCGATGCTGTTATCTTCCAGTTGGACATTGTTTCTGTAACAGGCGAAACCGTTTGAATCACTTTCGCTGCCGGGGAATGACAGGCTTCCGGCGCCGCTATACCAGCTTGCGGAGGGTGCATTGGAAATAAAATCGTAGGAAGCACCATTGGCGGCAGATAGCGGCTGACTATACAGCGCTGCGGGGAAAGTTGTTAAAAGAAGCGTCAGCGTAACAAAAAAGGCTATGGGTGTTTGTAATGACCTGTGCTTGGCGGTATGGTGCGGGAATATTTTAATATTCAACACGCGCATTGCAGCCTGAATCAACAGATACTACATTAACGAATTAAATCTAACACAGCATATTGGGGATGTCAATATGTTGTAAGGGTCGGTTCTACACTATTAAGTGGAAAAAGGGAGTTGCAAAGCACCCGCTGACCTCTGTAGCCTTTGGTTAGCAAATAAC
>CAZJVO010000087.1:0-5796 GCA_964549815.1 uncultured Dehalococcoidales bacterium
GGAAGCGGCAAAGCCGACTGATATTAAAGCAAGCTAAGAGGAAATCGAATCCCCTCCCGAGTATATCGGGAGGGGATTTTTGTTATATTCGCTTCAAAGAAACAAAGCGAGACGTCTGACCGGTTGTTTATTTGCCAGTTAGTCAGTCTGGGATAATCTGCAACAATATATTAAAAAAATACTCTTTTTTGTTTTACACTCATATTTTGTTATGTTATAATTGCTCGTAATTTATGCAATACAGGAGTTAAGATTTGGACAGCCAGACAAAGGCAAGTATTATCAATGAGTTCAAGCTTCATGAAGGCGATACCGGCTCGGCAGAAGTGCAGATAGCTGTTTTAACCGCAAGAATCAAGCAGTTAACCCGTCATATGACAGCAAATACGCACGATAATCACACCAAGCGCAGTCTGCTCACTCTTATCGGACAGAGAAGACGTTTACTCGCCTATCTCAACAAGGAAGATGTAACCCGCTATAAGAGCCTTATTGAACGACTCGGCTTACGCAAATAGGTCCTTAAGTAAGTTCTTGTAAAGCAAATAAGGAGAAGCTATTGACTACATCTCAATCATTTGAGCGCATTATTTGCGGCAGAAAACTCACTTTAGAAACGGGTAAACTGGCATGGCAGGCCAATGCCGCAGTTACTGTTCGTTACGGAGATACGGTCTTGTTATCGACCGTCTGTATCGCCCCTAAAGCCAAGGAGGGCACAGATTTTCTTCCGTTGACTGTCGATTACGAGGAGAAAATGTATGCCGCCGGAAAAATCCCGGGTGGTTTTCTACGTAGAGAAGGGCGCCCCTCTGAAGAGGCAATTTTAAATGCCCGCCTGACAGACAGGCCGTTGCGACCACTTCTACCCAAGACCTGGCGGCGTGAGATTCAACTGATAAATACCGTTTTTGTGGTAGATAAAGAAAATGACCCTGGTATTTTATCCGTCATCGGTGGCTCAGCAGCTCTAGCTATTTCGGAGGTTCCCTTTGAAGGGCCGGTTGGGGCAGTTCATATCGGTTATATAGACGGCAAACTGGTCGTAAACCCAACACTGGAAGAACTGCAAAACAGCAAGTTGGACCTGGTGATTGCCAGCACCAGAAAAGCCGTGGTAATGATGGAAGCAGGAGCCAACGAAGTTTCGGAGGCGATTTTTGCCGATGCCATCAAGCTGGGGCACGAAGCCAACCAGGAAATCATCTCTCTGCAGGAAGAATTGATACAGGCTTGCGGCAAGGTCAAACAACCGATACCTGTTATCGAGATAAGTACTGAAACCCGAGAAGCAGTTACATCCTTTATCGGCAATAGATTGAATCAGGCGTTTACTCTGCCAACCAAGGCAGAAAGAATAGGTGCTATCGATTCGCTTAAAGAGGAAATGGTGTCCGCATTGAAGGATACCCATCCTGAGTTTGCCTTACTCGAAGCATTCGATAAGGAAGTTCGTAAACTTATCAGAGGTAACATCCTGACAAAGGGACAGCGTGTCAGCGGACGCCAGCTTAAAGAGATTCGCCCTCTCAGCTGTGAGGTTGGAGTACTGCCTCGAGTTCATGGGTCAGCACTGTTTTCACGCGGCGAAACACAGATACTAACCGTTACCACTTTAGGCCCCTTAAAGAAAGAACAACAGCTGGATGGGCTGGGGCTTGAGGAGACAAAACGATACATACATCATTACAATTTCCCGCCTTTCTCCACTGGTGAAGCCAAACGCGTCGGGGTTGTGGGGCGGCGTGAATATGGTCATGGAGCGCTGGCAGAGCGTGCACTCCTGCCCGTAGTGCCGCCGGAAGATGAATTCCCCTATACATTGAGGCTGGTATCCGAGGCCTTAAGCTCCAACGGCAGCACCTCGATGGCCAGTTGTTGTGCCTCTACTATGTCTTTAATGGATGCAGGCATAAAAATAAAGGCACCGGTGGCCGGTATTTCTATCGGGCTGGTCACTGGAGAAGATAACGATTATAAATTGCTTACCGATATCGAAGGCATTGAAGATAATTATGGAGATATGGATTTCAAAATTGCCGGCACTGCTGAGGGGATTACAGCCGTTCAACTGGATATCAAACCCCAGGGTATCAGCACCGATATCCTGATAGATGCACTGGGACAGGCACGTGAAGCACGCCTGTTCATACTGGATAAAATGCTGCAAACCATTGGAGAGAGCAAATCCGAACTCAGCCCCTACGCCCCCAGAATGTATAAAATTGCCCTACCGGCAGATAAGATAGGCACTGTAATCGGCCCGGGTGGAAAAATGATACGCTCAATTCAGGAGGAAAGTAAAGCCACTGTCGATATCAACCCCGATGGAGTCGCCATTATAGGCTCAGCCAATGAAGCATCTGCAAAGAAAGCGATAGATATGATTGAAGCCCTGATTAAAGATGTAGAAGTTGGGGTTATTTATACCGGCAAGGTAACACGCATCATGAACTTCGGTGCCTTCGTCGAGATTCTTCCCAATAAGGAAGGGATGGTGCACATCAGCGAACTGGCAGACTACCGCGTTGACAAGGTGGAGGATGTGGTTAAAGTCGGCGATGAAATTACCGTTAAAGTGACTGAAATAGACAATCAGGGGAGAGTTAACCTTTCCAGAAGAGCGGCTTTCTCTAACTCATCCGAAACATCCGGAGACAAACAAACCAGCAAACGGGGCAATTTCAGCCATGCGCCGCGCCGCTCCAACCCCTCGCAAAATAAACACCATTCTTAGAATTTACAGGGGGTGTGATATGTCACCGATTCGCGTAGCAGTTAATGGCGCTTCAGGCAGAATGGGACAGGAAGTGGTCAAAGCGGTGTGCCACGACCCTGACACTCAGCTTGCAGGAGCGATAGAAGCCAGAGTCGACACCGATTTTCTGACTTTACCCGATGGCTCGGGTAAAGTCCCATTTTCTTCCAATCTCGAAAAAATCCTTATCGATTGCCGCCCCGATGTGCTGGTAGATTTCACCATTGCCCCTGTTACTGTTCCAGCAGCCATGATGGCATTAAAACACAATGTTAATCTGGTAATCGGGACTACCGGATTAAAACAGGATGAAATCAACCATATCGGCAATCTGGCTAAAGAAAGAGGGGTAGGGGTAGTAATAGCGCCGAACTTCGCACTCGGGGCTATAATTATGACCTACCTCTCCAGACTTGCTGCCAGATATTTCGATTATGCTGAAATTATAGAGTTGCATCACCATCTCAAGGTAGATGCTCCATCCGGGACTTCCATCAAGACGGCAATGGCAATAGTCGAAGGCAGAAACGGCAAACCATTCGGGCAGATGCCGGAACAAAAGGATACCGAAAGCCGCGGCAAGACGGTAAGCGGAGTTCCCATTCACAGCGTACGCCTGCCCGGAATATTGGCCAGTCAGGAAGTAATATTCGGAACGTCAGGTCAGACACTGAGCATCAAACACGACACCACCAGCAGGGAATGTTACATGCCGGGAGTTCTGCTGGCGATTAAAGAAGTAATAAATCGCAAGGGTCTGGTCTACGGGCTGGATACCCTTCTCGGATTGCAGGAGGCGCAATGAAAGGTTATAAGGTAGCGATTGTAGGCGCAACCGGTATGGTGGGACAGGAATTCATGAAAGTCCTGGAGCAGCGTAATTTCCCTATGGAATCCATAGATTTACTGGCATCCGACCGCTCAGCAGGTAAAAAGCTCTTTTTCAATCACCAGGAGCTAGAGGTCAAAGAAACCACAGCGGAATCTTTTAAGGGAATAGAAATTGCGCTGTTCTCAGCCGGCGCCGATATCAGCCGTTACTTTTCGCCGATAGCTGCGCAATCAGGAGCCGTAGTCATAGATAACAGCGCAGCCTGGAGGATGGACCCCAGGGTTCCCCTGGTAGTCCCCGAAATCAATGTGGAAGATATCAAAAAGCACCGCGGCATAATAGCCAATCCAAACTGCTCTACCATACAAATGGTGGTAGCGCTATATCCGCTACACAGAGTCAATCCGATAAAACGCATTATTGTCAGCACTTATCAATCGGTCTCGGGCACCGGTATTGCTGCTATAGATGAACTGACCAACCAGACTAAACAGATATTAAACGGACAAACGGTAATTCCGCATGTATATCCACACCAGATAGCCTTCAATGTCCTGCCGGAAATAGATGTTTTTCTGGATAATGCCTATACTAAAGAAGAGTGGAAGATGGTGGAAGAGACCCGAAAAATTATGCATGATGATAATATCGCCGTTGCCGCAACCTGCGCACGCGTACCGGTATTTATCGGGCACAGTGAAGCGGTAACAGTGGAGTTTACCAATGCAATTACACCCGATGAAGCCAGACGGATTCTTTCTCAGGCTCCCGGGGTGAAACTCCTCGATGACCCCACAATCAGTTTATACCCCCAGGCATGTGCCGCCGCCGGGACCGATGATGTTTATGTCGGACGCATACGCACCGATGTTTCTCACAACAACGGCCTTGTAATGTGGATTGTGGCCGATAATATAAGAAAGGGAGCTGCTCTTAATGCGGTACAGATTGCCGAAGAAATGATAAAAAGAGATTGGCTCAACCCGGAGGTTAAATTATGAAAAAAGACCCTGGAAGACTGATAACTGCTATGGTAACTCCGTTCAAGGAGGACGGCTCGGTCGATTATGAACAGGCCAGGAAACTGGCATTGGCTCTACTCAATTCAGGCAGCGATGGTCTGGTGGTAGTAGGCACCACCGGCGAATCGCCCACGCTCCTCCGCGAGGAGGAACTGCGCCTTTTTGCCGAGATTAAAGCGGCTGTCGGAGATAAGGGCTCGGTCATCGCCGGCACCGGCAGCAACAGCACCCGAGAAGCTATCGAAGCTACAAAAGCGGCCGAAAAAATCGGTGTCGACGCCTGCCTGCTGGTAGTCCCCTACTATAACAAACCGACTCAGGATGGGCTATACAGGCATTTCAAAACCATTGCAGAGAGCACCAGTTTACCCTGCATCCTCTATAACGTGCCCTCGAGAACGGTGGCCAGCCTGGCATCCGATACCGTTGTAAAACTCAGCAAAATCGAAAATATCATCGGCATTAAGGAAGCTAGCAGCAACTTCGGCGAGATTGCCAGAATCATAGAAAATACCCGGGACGATTTTCTGGTATGGAGCGGCAACGACAACGACACACTGCCGATACTGGCGCTGGGTGGCTATGGTGTCATAAGCGTGGCATCCAATATCATAGGCAAACAGATACATGAGATGATAGACTGCTTTTTAGCCAGCGATACGGTCAAGGCCGCCAGTATTCATCGCCACCTGCTGCCCTTGATAGATGTACTGTTCAAAGTCGCCAACCCTATACCCATAAAGTACGCTATGAACCAAATCGGCTTCAGGGTAGGCAGCCCGCGTCCTCCGCTGTACGAGCCAGATGAAAACACCGCTAACCTGATAAAGGAAACCCTTAAGAAATATAAGATAGACCTGCCGGTTAAATAGCAAAAGCAATCAAGTTAAAAATCCGTTCGCCCTCTCGTCCTGAAGCGACAGCGCAGGAGAGTTTATCGAAGGGTCAATCGAGCGGATTTTTTTATGCGCTAATTTTATCGCCGTTATCCTTCGACAGGCTCGGACGAACGGCTCTTATACCCCACCACGAACTCAGCAAGACAACCAATAATATCATTGCGAGTCCATTCCGGCAGGGAAGGCGAAGCAATCCCTACAATGCAACATAATTACCCCGCTTCGCTTATATAATTAATAAAAGCGCAGCCCTGACGATATTGAACGGTAGAGATTGCCGCGTCG
>CAZJVO010000088.1:0-5734 GCA_964549815.1 uncultured Dehalococcoidales bacterium
TGATATAATTATGAAGTCTCTCTATCTTAAAACCTACAATTCTGAGACTGTAACGCCAGAGCCTGAAATGGAAAAGATTTGTATAAAATATGCTATAATCATCTTTGTTGGGGCTGTAGCTCAGCTGGGAGAGCATTGCGTTCGCATCGCAGGGGTCAGGGGTTCGAATCCCCTCAGCTCCACTTCAGTCATCCTTTTTGCAACTGAAGCTCCTCGTTTGGGCATAAGAATTTACTTTATTCAGAAAGCAAGCCAACCTTCTTGTTGAATTCCTTTTTTACAACTCTTTTCGCAAATATGGTAGGGAGATAGCGGATAAGAGGCGAAACGACTATTTATCAGGATGAAGTAACCGACAATAGATTGGAAGGAACACAAAAAGAAGCTTTAAAAGACCCTGAGAGAGTTCTAAATAGAATAGAGGTAGTTTCGGATTACCTTTTGAGAGGTTAATGCTGCTGAAGCGTAAGCCTGAATCGCCAGCTCAAACGTCGGCACTCGTACCCCATGAATGTACGGCATGTCCCGGACGCCGCATAAAATTGACTTGACATATACCACGTGTTATCATAGTGAAAAGATGGGACTCAAACTTTTACTTCTTAACACAGGGAAAAATGTCAGCGCTTAGCGAGCTTTATGAGACTATCAGGTGCTGTGAGAAATGTGAAATTGCCCGGACCCGAGTTAAAATCGTACCGGGTGAAGGCGCAGAAGACGCTGAAATAATGTTCATCGGGGAAGCCCCCGGATTTCATGAAGACCAGCAGGGGCGCCCCTTCGTAGGCCCGGCAGGTCAATTTTTGGATGAACTGCTGGCTTCTATCAATTTGAATCGTAAACAGGTCTATATCGCCAATATTATCAAGTGCCGCCCTCCGGCTAACCGCGACCCTTTGCCTCAGGAGATACTTAACTGCCGCCAATGGTTGAACAGACAGATTGAGATTATCCGCCCCAAGGTAATAGTCACTCTGGGCCGTTATTCTATGGCTATGTTCTTTCCGCAAAAGAGCATCGGTAAAATCCATGGCACTGCTGAAAAACGGGATGGCATCCTTTACGTTGCCATGTATCATCCGGCGGCAGCGCTGCACCAGGGTAACTTAAAAGACGTGATAAAGGCTGATTTCCTCAAGCTTCCCAATTATATTGCCCAAAGCAGAAACCCGGTGGAAGTAAAAGAAGAGAAAAAGGAATCTGCTCCCATTGCAAAACAGTTAAATATGTTCGAGGTATAAAAATGAGTAAATTCAAAAAACAGACTAAATTAAAAATAATCCCCCTTGGGGGGTTCGGCGAAATCGGCAAGAACATGACAATCCTGGAGTACGAGGGAGAAATCATTGTCATAGATGCTGGCTTGATGTTCCCCGAGCAGGAGATGCTGGGCATCGACCTGGTGATTCCGGATATCAGCTACCTTATAGCAAACAAGGAAAAAATCAAAGCCATTTGTATTACCCACGCCCATGAAGACCACGTGGGCGCTTTGCCCTATATCCTTCCACAATTGAATGTTCCAGTATACTGTACAAAGCTGGCAAAAGGACTTATATCAGGCAAGCTTAAGGAGAGAAAGGCTCTGGCTGGAGCACAGCTTAACGTGGTAACATTCGGAGAGCATATCGACCTGGGCAAATTCAAGGTGGAGTTTTTCCCGGTATGCCACAGCATCCCGGACGCCGCAGGCTTGATTATACAGACACCCATCGGGACGCTGGTTCACACAGGGGATTTCAAGCTGGACCATACCCCGGTAACAGGCCCGCAAACTGACCTCTCCAGGCTGGCCGCGGTCGGCTCACAGGGGGTTTTGCTCCTCTTTTCCGATTCCACCTACGCTGAGGTCCCGGGCTATACCCTTTCGGAAAAAGTAGTGGGTGAAGCACTGGAAAATATCATTGCTCATGCCAAAGGCAGGGTTATCGTTACCACATTTGCTTCACTGGTAACCCGCATCCAGCAGGTTATTGATGCTGCCGCCAAGCACGAGCGCAAGGTCTTTATCATCGGGCGCAGTATGACCGAAACGGTAAAGATAAGCCTGGAACTGGGATATCTCAAAGCTCCCAACGGGATTTTTGCAAAGGTTGAAGACCTGCATAAATTGCCGCAAGAAAAAGTGGTCATCATTACCACCGGGAGCCAGGGAGAGCCTACATCCGGGCTGGTTCGCATCGCCAACCACGACCACCGTCAAATCAACATCATCAAGGGCGACACGATTATCTATTCGGCATCCCCAATTCCAGGCAACGAGTCGCTGGTCAATAAAACGGTCGATTCGCTGTTCAAGCAGGGAGCCGAAGTCTATTACGGCAGAATGGCACAAACGCACGTTCACGGGCATGCCAGCCAGGAGGAATTGAAATTGGTGCTGAGTCTGGTAAAGCCCAAATTCTTCGTGCCGGTTCATGGCGAGTTCCGCCACCTGAGCTTCCATGCCAAGCTGGCTCAAAGTATAGGAATCCCCGAAGAAAGAATCTTCACGCTGGAAGACGGTGATATCCTGGAAATAAACCCGAACTCAGGCAAGAAAGCGGGCAAGGTAGAATCCGGCAATGTCTATGTGGACGGGCTGAGCGTCGGAGACGTCGGCGGGGTGGTGCTGCGCAACCGACGCATGCTTTCCCGTGACGGAATTGTGGTAATAATAATAGCGGTTCGCAAGCAGGATGATAAACTGGTAGGGCGTCCCGATATTGTTACCAGGGGGTTTGTTGATAGCAATGAAGCCAGGGATATGCTGGAAGCAAGCAAGGATATCGTAACCAAAATTATGAATCATGAGGGTGAATTCGCCACGGAAATCGGTTTCCCAGATAGCAGAATCAGGGCAGAACTTAACAAGTTCTATTTCGAACAGACCAAGAGGCGCCCGATGATTCTTCCGGTGATGGTTAAGGTATAATATATTACCGGGAGGGTAGAGCATTATGGCAAAAACCGCACCTAAAAAACAACCGCAGCCCAAAACAACCGCAAAAGATTCAAAACCAAAGAAGAAACCGTTAAAGGCTACTAATCCAAAACCGGTAAAAAAGGGCAGGGGAGGTTCACCTGTAAAATCCTTTTTCCATTTCCTCTTTTCAAAATGGGTGCGCCGTATCATACTGTTCATAGCTATACTTGCCATCCTTTTCTGGCAGTGGGACAACATCTACAACTGGATTACCGACACTGTTACCGAGACCTTAGGACTCCTGGGCTGGGGATTGATTCTCATTTTTCTGGCAATTATAATCATTCTCTGCATAATTTATCGTCATCCGATAGGTGCTTTTATACAGCGCTACAGGCTTTACCTGTGGAATAAATGGCTGGGAGGCATCGCTTTATTTTTTGCCGCCTGGGGCATACTGGGGCTTTTCGATATGGGCGGAAGTTTCGGGCACAGTATTGTCAGCGATAATACGATTGCCGGCATTTTCAGAGTAATCGGGTTGTTCCTGCTGGGCATTATCCTGATTGCGCCGCGTGCCTGTCTGCACGCCTGGGTGAATTTTTCGATGTGGATAACCAGGCCTCTATCATCGCCGGCAACAGGAGCCAAACGGGAGAAGCATGGTTATCAATCACCGCTTCAAGCACCGGATTATTACAACAGAAAGCCCTCGGGAAAGGGCGTATCCGCACCACCCCCCGACACTTTACTGGTTAAAGAACACTCTGCCAAAGCAACGCCCGTAAGCGAACCGGTTAAACATGAGCCGCTTCAGGATAAAATCGTCCCACCCAGGGTTTTGATACCACCCGAAATAGACCGCAAGAAACCAGTTGCGGATTCTCTGGTAGCCGAGGCTGCGAAGAGTAAGCAAGAAGCCGAAGCAGTTGCTGCTCAGTCAGGGGCGGAGAAGGCAGATAAGGCGGAAAAAACAGATGTAAAGCAGGTAGCGCAGGAAGTCTGGCGCAAATATGGCCAATCCTCCTCGCTGGTAATGGTAGACGGCTGGAAATTGCCACCTGTCGATATACTGGATACCACCACCGAGCTTGAGTATGGGCAGGCAGATAACACCCTGCGGGCCAGGAAAATCGATGAGGCGCTGGCAAGCTATGGTGTCGATGCCAGGGTAATACGCATAAACGTCGGGCCTACCGTTACTCAATTCGAAATCGAGCCCGGCTGGGATATAAAAACCAGGCTGGTAAAGGAAAGAGACGAAAACGGGAATATCAGAGAAAGATACGAGGAAGTTTCCCGCACCAGAGTCAAGGTGGATAAAATCACCTCACTCTCCAACGACCTGGCGCTGGCACTGGCATCCCCGACCATCAGAATCGAAGCCCCCATTCCGGGGAAATCTGCTGTCGGCATCGAGGTTCCCAATGCTTCCTTCGGCACCGTAAGTCTAAGAAGTGTCATTGAGAGCAATAACTTCCAGAAGCTGCTGGCAAAATCCAAGCTGGCGATAGCTCTGGGAAAGGGCGCAGGCGGAGAAGCAGTCTCCGGCGACCTGGCAAAAATGCCGCACCTCTTAATCGCTGGAGCTACCGGAAGCGGTAAGACGGTCTGTTTGAATGCCATCATCTGTTGCCTGTTGATGTGCAATACCCCGTACGATACGAGAATGATTATGATAGACCCCAAGAGGGTAGAGCTGGTTCAATTCAACAGCCTTCCGCACTTAATGACCCCGGTTATCGTCGATACCACTAAAGCCCTGAATGCCATGCGCTGGCTGAATCAGGAAATGGACATGCGCTATAAGAAGCTGGCAGCTGCCGGCGCCCGCAACATAGAAGGCTATAACAAGACCAGAACCGGCAAGGATAAAATGCCCAATGTAGTTCTGATAATCGATGAACTGGCAGACCTGATGATGGCCGGTTTCGATGAGGTGGAGCATATCCTGTGTCGGCTGGCGCAGCTTGCCCGCGCCATTGGTATCCATCTGGTAGTTGCGACACAACGTCCCTCGGTGGATGTGGTTACAGGTTTAATAAAAGCCAACTTCCCAACGCGTATCAGCTTTGCCGTTACCTCGCAGGTAGACTCACGCACCATTCTTGATATGGTCGGCGCCGAAAAACTGCTGGGTAAAGGCGATATGCTATATATGCCGACCGAAGAAGCCAAACCTAAACGTCTGCAGGGCTGCTTCATTTCCGATGCTGAAATCGAGAGACTGGTTTACTTCTGGAACAACCAGAAACCCGAAGAGCAGGGAGCCGAAGCACCTGGCTCTCTTAAGTTGGAAGAAATAGTCATTCCTGATACCGTTATCGCCGGAAAGAGGGATGCCTACCCCAAAGACCCGCTGCTTGCCGAAGCGGTGGCACTGGCGAAGGAACACGAGCAGGTTTCCACTTCGTTCTTACAGCGTAAATTGCACATCGGCTACCCCCGAGCCGCCAGGCTGATGGAGCAGCTAGAAGAAGAACTGGGAAAGGTCATCGATGACGGCGGGGCGGAGGCGTAGGGGGACAAAGATAATGAAAAGTATAAAGAACCAATAAAGGTTGAAAGATTGTTTATATTAGTTGCAGTTGACCTTCCCCCGTGTTTAATATCACCATCGTTTAGAATCCAGCGGATATTTCAGCATACTCCTTTGGTGTATTTCCTTTCAAGGAACTGTGTGGCCTTACCTCATTATAGTCTCTTCGCCATTCTTCGATGACGTCACGAGCATGTTTGACACTGATAAACCAGTTAGTGTTCAAACATTCATCTCTGAATCTGCCATTGAAACTTTCGATGAAGGCATTTTCAATTGGTTTGCCCGGA
>CAZJVO010000089.1:0-5608 GCA_964549815.1 uncultured Dehalococcoidales bacterium
GGGTTAAATAAAAATGCCACTGGGAGTCTCGACAGGTTCGACCCTCATCCGTCCCTCCGATTTAACGGCGGGACACCTTCCCCCAGGGGAAGGCTTATTCCCTCCCCACCCACCACATGCGGACGACCAATGGTCGTCCCTACGTAATATTAAAGAACTGCCGTCCTTCCCCTCTCTGCGTGCGGAGAGGGGAATCGAAGGGGTGAGGTAAAAACGGAGGCGAGGGGATGTTAATTTCTTAAAAATGCTCGTATCTCACCAGTTCTTCCATAGGTTTACGACGCCTGGGCCCCGGTTTATCATCGGGATAGCCCAGAGGGGTGAATATCACCGGTTCCGCATAGTCGGGGATTTTCAGCACTTCTCTGGCTGCTTTCACGTCGAATGCCCCAACCCAGCAGGTGCCCAACCCCAGATTGGTAGCTGCCAGAATGAGGTGGTCGACGGCAATAGCCAAATCGATGAGAGCGTAATTTGTGCCGTCTGAGCGTACCCAGCCTCTGGATGGTATAGAGCATGCGCAAATCACAATGGGTGCTTTGGAAAACCATGGACTCCTGTAAATACGCCTTAATTCCTCTTCCCTGCCTGCTGTATGGATAACAATGAATTGAAAGGGCTGCAAATTGCAGGCTGTGGGTGCCAGGCGTGCCGCCTCCAGTACCTCATGCAGTTTTTCATCTTCCACAGGAGTCGGCTTGTATGCCCTGACACTGTATCTATTTTTAATAACCTCCAGAAATTCCATATTAACCTCCTGCAAAAATTAATGAAATCCTTAATATTATAACAAATCGGTCACAAAAGGGGGATGATAAGGGATAAATGCGTCTTAAAAGAGTCCTGCCTGTCATCGACCCTGCAACATCCATAATTGGCAAGTCCCTGGTAAATGCTATAATAAGAAAATCAATTTGGGGAAGGCTTGAAGTATGCTTGCAATGCTGTTGACGGTAGTTGGGACATCATTATCCGGCGTTATCGCTCCAGGGCCGATGTTTGCCATTGCCATAACCAAGAGCTTCAAATCCCCCTGGGCTGGGACCATGATGTCGCTGGGGCATGCTGTGGTGGAAGTCCCTTTAATACTACTACTGTACTTCGGTTTCTCTCACTTTTTCGAAAATACCATCGTCCAGTTTATCTTCAGCCTAATCGGCGGAGGTATGCTGATTTGGCTGGCTATCGGGCTGCTGCGCTCCCCCAGAGAGATGAGCGCAGGGGGTAAAGATATACGATACAATTCTTTCACGGCCGGCATGGTGGCTACCGGGCTTAATCCGTTTTTTATCATGTGGTGGGCTACGGTGGGAGTTTTGTTGCTGATGAAGTTTATGGAGTTCTGGAGTGTTATAGCTATCGGGTTGGCTGTCTTCATCGGTGTTCACTGGCTGTGCGACCTGGTTTGGCTGTCTTTTGTTTCGATTGTAGTCTACAAAACGCATCATATGTGGGGAGATACGGTTCAGGCGCTGGTCTTTATTGCTGCCGGGTTGCTGATGGCCGGATTCGGGGTCTGGTTCATCGTATCCGGGATACAGGCAATACTATAAAGGTCAAGCATTCATCGGATTTAGGCGGTATTATCAAAAAGCCCTCTTCTTCTAAGAGGGCTTTTTATTCTTACCGAACCAGAGCAATCCCGCAACAGTTTTTTTAAACCTGTTTGGATTTTACCATCGGCAGCCAGTCGATAAAACGACGCCATTCGTTCTTCTCCCACACCACCAGCAGCGAAGGGGCGATGAATAACGAATCGAAGGTTCCGGCAATAATGCCGATAAGTAATGCCCAGGCAAAGCTCTCGATGTTGGTGCCGATAAAGAGAATCAATGCCAGCACCGTAATAATGGTGGTAAAGCTGGTATTTATCGAACGTGAGAAAGTTTGAGTAACGCTGTTATTGACTACCATTTCGAAACTGGCTGCAGGATTGGTTTTAACGTTTTCGCGTATCCTGTCGAATATAACGACGATGTTGTTAACACTGTAGCCGATGACCGCCAGTATACCGGTAATAAACATCAGGTTGACTTCCATATTCATTACGATTCCCAGTATGGAAAATAATCCCACTACAATAAGAGTATCGTGTATGAGCGCTACGACGGCACAGACGCCGTAACGGAAGGGCTTCGGCATAGAGCGGAACGCCCAGGTAATATAGGCCATAACAACTGCTGCTGCCAATACCAGCCCGATTATAGCAACTCTTGCTGTCCCCAGTGCAGTTTCGGGAGAAATATCCTCGAACCCCTTTTCTGTAAATTCACCGAATGCGGCAGCAAGATTCTCTTCGAGCAGCTCTTTTTCATCCGCCGTCATTTTTGCCGTACGGATAATATAATCACCACTGCTGGTACCCTGAACGACTGCATTACCATGCCCGATGGAGGAAAGTTCTGCCTCCAGTTCTTCAAGGGTGACCTCCTGCTCGAAGTTTATGGTAAGCCGAGAGCCACCGGAAAAATCCATTCCTATATTCAATCCTGCCGCCAGGAGGAAAACAATACATATCAATAGTGCGGCTATGGAAATTGCGAAAAACAGGAACCGTTTTTTTATTATATTAATCATTGTTTATTTTTAATTTCCTTTCGATATAAGGAGTGAATAAGTGAACCTTCCGGGATATCTTAGTTCCTGTAAACAATCTCAATAAATAATGTGAGACGGTAATTGCAGTAAACATGCTGACACAAACACCGATGAACAGGGTCACGGCAAACCCTTTTACCTGCACCCCCTCGACTGTGCTACTCCCGACCCAGAACAGAATAACACAGACCAGCAGGGTGGTGATGTTGGAATCCCTGATAGCCGACCAGGCACGGTTGAAGCCCGATTCAACCGCAGCTCCGAGCGTGCGGCCCATCTGCAGTTCTTCTTTCATGCGCTCGAAAATCAGTACATTGGCATCCACCGCCATCCCTATGGATAGAACAAAACCGCCGATGCCGGCCAGAGTAAGCGTTACCGGTATCAATTTGAATATGGCAAGGACTAAAATGGTATAGAATATCAATGCCAGAGAGGCGACAGCTCCCGGTATGCGATAATAGAGACACATAAATAACATTATCAATGCCAGGGCTACTATAACTGCTTTCAGACTCAGCTCTACAAAATCAGTGCCCAGTGTAGGCGTGACCGTCTCTTCATATATAACTTCCAGAGACACCGGCAAACGTCCGGCATTGAGCTGTTCGGATAACCTTAAAGCTGTAGAATATCCCAGTCCTTCTATCTGCCCTTTATCGGTTATTACAGCTCCTACTTTAGGGGCGATCATATCGCCGTCTTCGGTCAACAGGGGTTCTCCGTTTTCAAATATTGCCAGCTGTTGACCCAGCAGGCGTGTAGTGATTTGTTTTGAAAGCTCGCTTCCGGTTTCATCCCATTCGAATACCAGATATATGTTTCCATAGTCATCGGTTGCAACATAGGTATTGTCTTTAAAGTAAGCACTGGTAAGGGCAAGCTCTTCGCCGTTTATCGTTCCGGTTGCCGGAACCCATTTTTGCTCTCCGTCTACAGTGGCCAGTTCACGGAATTCGAGCAGGGCGGTATTCCCCAGGCTTGCTTTCTGGTCGTCGGTAAGGCTTACGCCCGGAATTTCTACCACGATTTGATTCTCTCCCTGGATTTCAACCGATGATTCGGTTACCCCCAGAGGATTGATGCGGTTGGAGATGACATTGGCTACTCCCTTCATTATCTCCGATTCGGTTCCTTCTTCAATCGAAGAAAGGTCGGCTTCATAGACCAGATAGGTTCCACCCTGTAAGTCTCTCCCCAGCATAATACCTAAATTCCCCAGCAATCCTTTATCCAGAGGGAACACTACGGATGATGCCAGAAGGAACAATGCCAGCAGAATGGATAAAACAATGTAAAGAGATTTCTTTTTAGTCATTCATTCAACCTGTAATATAAAAATATGATATGGAAGCCATTCAAATAAATTCCCTTGATTATACACTATTTTTATAAAAAATAAAGTGCGCTGGATTTAGTGGTTCAATAGCCCCTGGATGTAATCCAGTGCAGCTTTTCTATCGGATATTTCGCCCGATGCCTGCGCTTCTCTTACTGCTTCCAGCAGTTCACCTATTTTAGGCCCGGGTTTCACCCCGAAAGCATTCATAATATCATTGCCGTTGAGTAAGGAAGAGCGGGTAATCGTTTTTTTCTGTTCTGTGTGTTTTTCGAGGATATAATTTACTGTGGCGGTATGTTCCCGCCAGTTTTTCAGGTCGAGGTTCGGCCCACGTGCCGCCAGGTGGTCTGCCAGTGTGAAGAACAGTGTATCGATGGCCACCTCCCCGACATCCCGGAAATAGCGGTAGATGGCATGGTCGGTAACCATTCCCATCTGTGTCATCTGCGTAGGGCGCAGGTGGTGCCTGACGACTTCCTCAACTATCCTGACCTCTTTGTTGCTGAAACGCAGCCTTTCCATGATGTCTGCTGCAACCGGGGCTCCTTCCCGCGGATGCCCATAGAAACGTATTCTCCCGTTTTCATCTATGAATTTCGTTTTGGGTTTGGCAATATCATGCAAAAGTGCCGCCAGTTTTAGCAACAGCAGCCTGGTGCTTCCGCCGCTTATACTTTCGTTGAAGTATCTTTCCAGTTCACCGGACCACGGTACCGACTGGATGGCTTCATTATCGTATTCCCATTCACCGCTCCTCAATATATATCCGGTAGCATCGATGGTCTTAACCGAATGCGTGAAAACATCCCAGTAATGCTCGCCCGGCTGTTCCAGCCCTTTGGATGGCGTCAATTCCGGCATCAGGGTGGTTAATAATCCTAATTCCTCCAGATAGAGGAAGATATCTCCCGTCTTTCTGGTTGCCAGCAGCTTCAACAGCTCTTCCCTCACCCTCTCTCCAGATATCTTTTGTATAAGTGAGCTTTGTTCTTTCATCAGGGCTTCCGTGTCATTTTCGATGAGAAATCCTATTTCCGCAGATAGACGAACCGCTCTGAGCAGCCTCAACGCATCCGCCTCAAAGGCTCTATCGCTGACCGTGCGTATTCTTTTCTGTTCGATGTCCCGAAGCCCGGAAAAAGGGTCGATGATGCTGGCACAGCTTATTTTATCTTCTATTGCCTCCAGCGGGATAGCCATAGCGTTAATGGCAAAGTCGCGCCTCGACAGGTCATCTTCAATATTACCGGCGATGGTGGAAACATCTATATGCTGCGGGGCTGCACCACATTCGCTTTTTAGAATGATTCTGGCGACTCTATTATATTTGTCCATGGGGATAGACCTGCCGTTTACGACCTGTGCCAGCTGAGGCGAGTACTCCAGCGCATCTGCCGCAATAGCAATATCTATATCATCGATACCTCTTTTTAAAATAGCATCGCGAATAAAGCCGCCAACGATATAACCCGGTATCCCGGATTCGTTCAGGCAAGCGTAGAGCGCCTTTAATAAAGGTAAAAGCGATTGTGGAATTGTGATATCGTAACCTTTAGAGTTCAATGCGGTCATAAACCAAAATATACCCTATGGAAGCATGGATTGGCAAGGGGATGTAAGGGTCCATAACATATTGGACTTTTTAGGGGAAGAGATAAAATTATTCAA
>CAZJVO010000090.1:0-5426 GCA_964549815.1 uncultured Dehalococcoidales bacterium
AATATGCCCTGTTCGAGGGGGTTAACGATTCCCTGGCTCATGCCCGTTCGCTGGCACATCTACTTCATGATTTCAACTGCCATGTTAACCTGATTCCGTCCAACAATACCGGTATTGCTGGCTATTGTGCTCCTGTTCAAGAGGTTGTTCGCTCCTTTAGGCAGGAACTGGAGAGGTTGGGCATCAACGTAACTTTAAGGCAATCGCGCGGACAGGATATTGATGCTGGGTGTGGGCAACTGCGCAGTCGGTTTCTTCCCCGCAAATAAAAAATCTTTTCATTGTTTCGTTTAGCCAGGGCTATCTAATGCTATCATGCTCAATGGGATATAAAGTATTTTCTACCTGTGGTTCTCTATTATCTCTTTCTTTTCACCTGCAGTTTCTGCACCCAGATTCATTACCGGTGGTATAAAAGACGTGGTTATGCACAATAGCAGGGTAGCGGCACCGGCTATGAAATACAGGGAGCTTATTCCCATGGAATCGGCCAGCGGTCCGGCTATAGCCAGCCCCAGAGGGGTTACTGCAGCGCTTACCGCGCCCAATAAAGAGAAGACCCGCCCCTGCATATCGTTTGCTATTACTTTCTGCATAATTGCCAGTACAGGTGCGTTGGCAAAGGTCAGGCCTGCCCCGATGATAAAACAGGCAAATACTCCCAGTGGGAACAGTGCCATTGAGGTAAAGCCAAGGGCAATCACCGCAATTCCTGAAGCGGCTACTCCTATAAGTACAGTCAGCATTCCCTTCTTGAATCCACCCCAGGCTCCCAGTATCAATCCCCCGACTATTACCCCAATGCCAAAAGCCGATTCCAGCCAGCCGAGTTTAACCACATCCCCCTCGAGATGGGTCGTTACCATTATGGGAAGCAGAGTGAAGGGCGGCATCAGGAAAAAGTTAAGCAGAGCTGATAATCCCATCAGGATTGCCAGTCCCTTCCATGACCAGATATAGCGAAACCCCTGAATCATTTCTTTTATTATCGAAGCGGCCGCAGTGGTGGCGGTACGCATTGCCTGCGGTATGGCTGCCGATGCCAGACAGGCTATGGCTATGGCTGCGGTTGCGATATCTATTGCCAGCACCCCCTGCATTGGCAGAAGCCCTAAAAGGAGGGCTGCTGCGGGTGGGGCAGCAATATTGATGATGCCCTGAAACATTTGAGTCAGACCGGATATGCGTACCAGTTGTCTTGCGGGGACAATCAATGGAATAGTAGCCTGCATGGCTGGGAAATGGAAGGCTTGCCCGATTGCCCGGGCTATCATCGCCACGTATATATGCCATATCTGTACTGCATCCAAATAAAATAGAATTATCAACCCGACGGTAATCAGTGATATTGCCAGGTCGGCACCTATCATTATTCTCTTTCTGTTCCAGCGGTCGATTAAAGGCCCGATAAACGGTCCCAGGATTATCTGTGGCAGCAATGCTGCCATCATTGCTGTCGCCAGTACTGTTGCTGAACCCGTCTCAATTGTCAGATACCATGCCAGAACAAATTCTACCACTGCACTCCCGAGTAGCGAAATCATCTGGCTGCTGAATATTATATAAAAAGTTTTGATACAGTTAACTCCCTTTCTATTTTAACGGCCGATAGTTAATCATACTTTAATTGCGGTGGTAATGGAATGGGTTTTGCAACCCTTTCCGCAATTTTCTCTGGTTATCTCCGGTGAAATGTCGCAAGTTTATAAGCTTGTTGTAATCTCTTAAAAAATGCTATACAGGGCCGTAAAGCAGTCAAGGCAAGTATACAGGCGGTGGTTGAGGTGGTGGGGGAGGAGTGTTCCATCCGTCCCGAGCTATCGAGATTCAGAATGACAAATGGGGGTCAGGACTCATCCATTTGATTCCTCTCTCCATAGACAGAGAAGAGAAGAATAACCGCGGGTGGATAGCAGCCATTCATACATAACGGAGGGCAATACCCCCCGGCGGCTGGCTTAACATAACAAAATCCCAAATTGCCATTTTATATTATTAAGGCTGGCAAGCTATTTGAATTATTATTATATCCGTTTATAATATTCAATGTATTACGATGGATGAGGGCTTTTGTTGGACGCATATTTAGACATAGAAACCACAGGGTTATCCTGCCGGTCTGCATATATAACCGTTATAGGCATTTATCTTGTAGAGGGCTATGCAGACAAGCTGGTACAACTGGTGGGTAGGGATATAACCAGTGACAATCTGTTGGAATGTGTTAAGGATGTTACCGATGTCTTTACTTATAATGGCAGTCGTTTTGACCTGCCTTTTATCAACGGGGTGCTGGGGATTAATCTTGAAGCTTTTGCCAATCATCGCGACCTTATGTATGATTGCTGGAGATGCAATCTGAGAGGTGGTTTTAAAGCGGTAGAGCGACAATTGGGAATCTCAAGAGAATCAGCGGGCATTACGGGGTGGGATGCTGTGCTGTTGTGGCAGAGATATATGAGATGTGGAGATAGTGAGGCTCTGAACACTCTTCTGCAATATAACCGGGAAGATGTAATGAATCTGAAAGTCTTGCGAGAGAGACTGGCTGAATATTAAATAGTCAGGAACGGGATAGAGGAATGTCATCGAAATTGCTTACTAAAAGTAAATATCTATATGGCATACAGTGCTTAAGGCTGCTCTGGATATCTGTTAATCGGCCTGAGCTTATACCACAACCGGATGCTGCTACACAGTTTATATTCGACCAGGGGCAAAAGGTCGGAGAATTGGCAAAGCAGCTTTTCCCTGATGGTATAGATATTCCTCAGGATAATTTTATGGAGAATATCAACCAGACTGCCAATCTACTTGGCGCAAGAAAACCTTTATTTGAAGCGGGGATTATGTCGGGCAAGCTGTTTTCCCGCACCGATATCCTCAATCCTGTAGATGAAGATAAATGGGATATCATCGAGGTTAAGGCCTCGACGGAGGTAAAGGATATCAATATTGACGATGTCGCTTTTCAAAAGTTGTGCTGGGAAGAGAGTGGACTGAAAATCAGAAAATGTTTTTTAGCCCATATAAACAATAAATATATTAAAAACGGAGAAATAAATCCTCAAGAGCTGTTTATCGTGGAAGATATTACCGGCCCTGTTGGGTTTAAATCACTGGATATTCGGGAAAAAGTTTATAAGATGCTTGATTTCATTAATCAATCCGATTGCCCCGAATCGGTGATTGGCTCCTGCTGCAGCAACCCGTACAATTGTCCTCTGATGGATAGCTGTTGGTCCGAACTTCCAGAAAACAATGTGTTTACATTGTATTACGGCGGTAAAAAATCCTGTGACCTGTATAACAGCGGAATCGTCGAAATTCTCGATATTCCCGAAGGGTATAAACTCAGCGATAAGCAGCGGATACAGCGCTGCTGCATTGCGGAGGGTTCCGTATATGTGAATAAAGAGGGAATAAAAGATTTTCTCGGTTTGCTTGAATACCCGCTCTATTACCTCGATTTCGAAACCTTCAGCACGGCTATTCCAATATATGATGGCACCAGGCCATATCAAAACATCCCTTTCCAGTTTTCACTGCACGTGCAAGCGGCTCCCGATAGCGAACTCGAGCATTACTGGTACCTGGCAGATGGGAACGGCGACCCGCGATTGGGTTTATTATCTGCGTTACATAAATATATCGGCTCGAATGGCAGCATAGTTGCATATAATAAGTCCTTCGAGGAAAATATTTTGAAAGAACTGGCGGCAGCCTTCTCTGAATATAAGGAATGGGTTAGCAGTATACTCCCGCGGCTTATAGACCTGATGATTCCATTCCGCAACTTTGCCTATTATAATCCTTTACAGCACGGCAGCGCTTCTTTAAAGAAGGTATTGCCGTCTATAACTGGCAGCGGCTATGAAAATCTGGCTATTGCTAAGGGTGATGACGCCAGCCTGGCTTATCTGGATATGGCTTCTGGTAATCTGCTAGGCGAGGAATGTGAAAAGATAAGAAATGATCTATTGGCATATTGCGGGCTGGATACAGAAGCTATGGCTAAAATAGTAGACAGGCTGTATCATTTGAGTTAAAAGTAATCTTTTTAAGAAGGGGAAATGGAACCTGACAAAGATAATGTATTCTCGAATAGCCAGAGCTTGCTTGAGCTGGTAAATACGCGCATGCCTTTTGGTAAATATGCCGGCAGGCTGCTATGCGACCTGCCGGAACCCTATCTGGTCTGGCTAAAGCAGCGTGGGTTCCCGCATGGTAAAATAGGGGAGCAGCTATCCACTATTTATGAAATAAAAACTAATGGACTGGAGTATCTCTTAAAACCCCTCAAAAAATAAAATTTTGTTTCAACATAACCCTCTCTCATTATAGATGTCGAGGCAGGCGGATGATGGGTGGGGCACTCCATAATCCTCTTTGTTTTGCACCTCTCTTGAGAGCGATATGGCACTGACTCCCCTTGACTAAAGGGGGTGAAATAAGACACAATATTCGAATTATGCATATATTGTTGATGATAATATTCTTATTGCTGGGATTAGTTGTCGGCCGTTTTCTCAATGTTTGTATAGACCGTCTTCCAGCTAAACAATCCTTATTCTCATCATTTTCTTATTGCCCTGCTTGTAATAAACATCTTGCGGTAAAAGATATGATACCGCTATTCAGCTATATAGCCCTCAAAGGGCGTTGCCGTTATTGCCAGAATCCGATTCCTAAACGTGTATTGCTGGTTGAATTATTCACGGGCGCCGCTTTTCTTTTACTCTATTGTTTTTATGGGTTGGGAATTGAGCTGGCGATTGTGCTATTTTATTTTTGCATTTTTTTAATAATATTTTTTATAGACATAGAGCATCACCTCATACTGAATAAAGTAGTATATCCCTGCGCTGTAACGGCAGTAATTATCAGCATCTTTTTACCTTATCTCAATTTCGCACCGTCTGATGCAATCCGGGAGCATTTTGCAGATATAGGCTGGGCATCCGGCATAGCAAGTTCACTACTTGGCGGGTTGGTAGGGCTGGTTATTTTTGTGATTATCGCCCTGATATCGCGCGGTGGGATGGGTGAGGGGGACATAAAAATGGTGGGGCTTATCGGGTTAATGGTGGGCTATCCCCTGGTGTTTGTTGCCATAGTGCTGGCTATTGTCGCAGGGGGAATCGTTGCCCTGTTTATGATAATAGCAAAGAGAAAAAACCGTAAACAATCGATTGCTTTCGGTCCCTTTTTATCAATAGGTGCAATAAGCGCCATACTCTGGGGCAGCGATATCCTGAACTGGTATTTAAGCACTATTTTATAGTTATTTATCCGGGATAAATCAGTTATTCTCACGTCCAATTCATCGGGCAGGCGTATTAACCATTTGGGCGGTTTTTTGCATCTTTCAGCCCTGTGCAAAGGCAGGTAGAGGTTCTTCTCGAAAATATACAGGGAATATTTAG
>CAZJVO010000091.1:0-5396 GCA_964549815.1 uncultured Dehalococcoidales bacterium
TCCTCTCCCACCTCGGAAACGGCCATGAATTCGTTCGAATCCTTGCCGCCGATAGCGCCGCTGTCGGCTTCGATTATGATTACAGGTAAACCGCATCGGGAGAAGATGTTTTTGTATGCGGCAACCATCTTCTGATAGCTGATGTCCAGACCTTCGGCATCGGCATCGAAGCTGTAAAGGTCTTTCATAACGAATTCGCGTACCCTGACCAATCCACCTCGAGGGCGGGGTTCATCGCGGAACTTGGTCTGTATTTGATATAGCATAAGCGGCAAATCCCGGTAGCTCTGTACACTATGGGCAACCAGGTCGGTAACCACTTCTTCATGGGTGGGGCCGAGTGCCAGTTCACGCTCCTTGCGGTCGAACAGCCTGAAGAGGTTCTTCCCGAAAGCCGCGCCCCTGCCGGATTTTTCCCATAGCTCGATGGGTTGCAGCACGGGCATGCAGATTTCCTGCCCCCCAGCCTTATTCATCTCTTCACGGATGATATCCTCGATTTTATGCAGTGACCGCAGAGCCAGCGGCAGATATGAATAAACACCCGCTGTCAGTTGGCGTATCATTCCTGTGCGTAGCATCAATTGATGACTAATGGTATCGGCTTCCGCCGGGATTTCCCTCTGGGTTTTTCCGAATAGTTGTGACAGGCGCATATAGTTCTACTTGAACTCCTTTTTTGAAATGATTATGAGAATGGTAGCAATGATGCCTATTATCTGGGTTGGGATAATGGAAAAGGCTGCTCCAGTCAGAGCCAGTGCCCAGTTTCTTTTATTTATGGCAAAGGTGCCGCTGATTATGGCTAACAGGCTGATAAGAAGCATTGGAATGGCAATCAGCCAGATAATAGTGATGGGTAATCCGATATTTAAAAATCCGAATGACGAAAATACGTCCTCGGCAATTTCTGCTCCGAAGGCTATGCTGACAGTAATGAGGAAAGCGGTGGCTATAATACCGATGATGCCGGAGAGGATGTTCAGCACCCCTCCAGCTATGGGCATCCAGCCGAATGAGGATTGTCCTGTTTTTTCTGTATTCTGTTCTTCCATTTATTTGCTATTATAAACTAGATACCGATTAAAGCACAATAAACGGAATCAGGGCAGGCTATTACAGAGAGCAGCTTTTTTGTGAGTTAGTGTATCAATAGGGGATATAAATTTCTCTCAGTCCCAATTTTTACAAAGTAAAAGTAGTAGAATGCGTTTTTCCCTTAGCGGCAGACTGAAACAGATTATTCGTGATAATATTCACATTCGTGTTAATATGCGGTAAGTTGACATAATAGGCATTTCTCCCTTTGCAGAGGGAAATTGAGAGGGATTTTATATGGATTGTCATTATGTCGATATCATTCCTTTATCGTAGGGGCGACCATTGGTCGCCCGCACACTTGCAGTTATTGTCTTTGTAAGGAGTTTCGACAAACCGGTAAAGGACTACTAAAGCCTTTTCATGGTGAGTCCTGACATGTCGGGAAACCATAACGGCGACATTAGAAATGACTGCCACAGCAATCTCTCCCGATGATTGTATTTAACGTCATGTGCGAAGCGGGGTAATTACTTTGCATTGTAGTGATTGCTTCGTCCCGATTTGTCGGGACTCGCAATGGCAGTATTGACATCATTCTGTTGCCGCAGGGGCGTCCATCTGTCGCCCGCATTTATAATTGTGTTGTGTACCGTCATCAGTCTCGCTTCCCTCGGCAGCTTCCTCTGGGTGACGGTGTCCCGCCTGGCTTATCAGCGGGACGGATGAGGGTAATCAAATCTCAAATCCCGCCACCTCTCTCATCAGCACATCCACGAAATCCTTTTCATCCACCACCCCGATTTTTTCGCCCTTCTTGAAGAGCACTCCCTTACCCTTGCCGCAGGCGATGCCGATATCGGCATCCCTGGCTTCGCCGGGGCCGTTAACAACGCATCCCATAACGGCAACCTTAATCGGCTTATCGACCCTTGCCAACCTTCCTTCAACCTGTCTGACGATTTCAATAAGGTTAACCTCGGTGCGCCCGCAGGTGGGGCAGCTTACGAGTACGGGGCCGCGATATCTCAAATCGAGGCTCTTAAGTATTTCATAGGCGGTGGTCACTTCCTCGACCGGATTGGTGGAAAGCGATACGCGTATGGTATCCCCGATACCCATATATAGAAGCGGGCTGATTCCAGCCACACTGCGGATGATGCCGCTTCTGGGAGGCCCCGATTCGGTTATCCCTATGTGTAATGGGTAGGGGATTTTCTCGGCGATATCCTTATAGGCTTCGATGGTGGTCGGAACGTCAAAAGCCTTAAGCGAAACCTTGATTAAATCGAAATCCAGGTCTTCCAGCAGTTTAATATGCCTCATGGCGGCAGCGACCATCTTCTGGGCTGTGGGGAGGCTGGGGTCGATATCCTGTGGCAGGCTGCCCCCGTTAACTCCGATGCGGATAGGAATCTGCCTCTCTCTGGCGGCACTTACAATGGCCGCCACCTTATCCGGTTCATTGATATTACCCGGGTTGAGGCGCAACCCATCCACCCCGGATTTAATTGCTTCCAGCGCCAATCTATAGTCGAAATGGATGTCGGCGACCAGTGGAATTCTGATGCCTTTCTTGATTTGAGCCAGCGCCTGGGCGGCTTCCATATCCGGCACTGCGGAACGTATGATTTCACAGCCGCACTCCTCGAGTTCCTTGATTTGCCTGATAGTGGAGGTAACGTCACGTGTATCGGTTTTTGTCATCGATTGCACAACGATAGGTGCATTTCCTCCGACAGTTACATCCCCTATTCTTATTGCCTTGGAAACCCTGCGCGATATCATTTTTCAAAGCCCTTATTCACCTATTATACGCCCGATGTCCTGGAAAGTAACAGCTACCATTAGCATGATTAACAGGGCAAAGCCGATAAAGTGTATCTTGCCCTCGGTTTCGGGTGACACTTTTTTACCACCCCGAATCCATTCCAGCAGCACGAATATTATTCTGCCACCATCGAGAGCAGGCAGGGGCAGCAGGTTGATAATAGCCAGATTGAGGCTGAAAAAGGCAGTCCATTCAAGCAGTGGGCTGATGCCTGCCTGTGCTACTTCACCTGTTATCTGTGCAATACCGACCGGCCCTACCAGCTCCGTAGCTGAACTGGTGCCGATGAACAGGCTCAGGATTCCGTTTTTAAAAAGCACCAGGGTTTCGAATGCTTCGGTGGTGCCGTTCTTAAAAGCTACCCATGGATTATCGCTGCGTTTTTCCACGATGGCATTCTCTGTCTTGATAGCAAAACCGACGGAGCCCTGACCTTCGGGGGGATTCCATCTGGGGACTACCGTTACTTTTTCCGTAGTACCGTCGCTGTGTTGTAGAAGAATGGTCATTTCGTTGCCGAGAGAAAGCTGGATATAGCGGCTGACATCTGCGGTATTGTTGATAGGCTTGCCGTTGATTTCGAGAATAATATCGCCTGCCTGAATTCCTGCTGCTTCTGCCGGCGAGCTGGCAACCACTTCGGCTACGCTTACATCACCGACAACGATATCGTGTGGTATCATATATGCAATAGCCAGTAACAAGAACGGCAGTATAAAATTCATTAAGGAGCCAGCACTTAAGACAATCAATCTCTGGCCAACGCTTTTGCTGGCGAGGCTGCGCTCTATTTTGGGGTCTTCCTCGCCCGCCATCTTGGTGAAACCGCCCAAAGGCACCCAATTCAGGGAATACTCCGTTTCGCCGTATTTTACAGCCATAATCCTTGGTGGATAACCGATGCCGAATTCCTCTACCTTTACTCCACAGGCTTTGGCGGTGGCAAAATGCCCCAGTTCGTGGGCGATTACCACGATTGCCAAAACGAAGAAGAAGGCTACGAGGGTTGTTAATGTTCCTGTTCCAGGGATTACTATATTGGAGCCGCTTAGTTCGCAGACTATTATGGCTATAATAGCTATCAGGAAATAAGCAAGCGCTGCCACCAGAACTACCATTAACGGTAGTTCTCGGCGGTCAAAAATTTGATATTTATATATCAATGCGGCAACAGCTACTATCAGCAGCAGTGCCATAAAGGCGATGAGTATATTCATTATTAAGTTATGCTTTCTGCCAGTTCAGAGGCTTTTTCCCTTGCCCATGAATCGGCTGCGTAAATATCTTCCAGTGTCGGCCGTGTGTTATTTTTGTGTTTATCCAGGGTTTGTTCTATCAGTATAGCGATATCATTGAATTTTATCCTCTCCTTCAAAAACAGGGATACGGCGACCTCATCTGCTGCACACAGTACTGCTGGTGCAGTACCGCCTTCTTCCCCGGCTTCTATTGCCAGCTTCAGGCAGGGGAATGTGTCCATATCGGGTTGCTCGAAATCCAGCCTTTCAATCTTTTTCCAGTCTATTCTCGGTATAGCAGGGTTGTTTATCCGTTCAGGATAGGTTAAAGCATACTGGATGGGCAGCCGCATATCGGGGTATCCCAGTTGTGCCTTTGTGGAGCCGTCGATAAACTCCACCATCGAGTGAATGATGCTCTGTGGATGCACCAGTACCTGAATATTATGGTATGGTATCCCAAACAGCCAGTGCGCTTCGATTACCTCCATTCCTTTATTGAATAGTGTTGCCGAATCGATAGTAACTTTTCTCCCCATATTCCACGATGGATGCTTCAATGCCTGCTCAGGGGTAACATCATCGAGTTGCTTTTTTGTATATCCCCTGAAAGGGCCTCCCGAAGCTGTCAGTATTATCCTGGCGCACTTCTTACTCTCCCCCTCGAAACACTGCCATATGGCGCTGTGTTCACTGTCCACCGGCAGAATAGCCGCTTTATATTTTGCCGCTTCTTGCATGATAATGTTGCCGGCTGAAACCAGAGCTTCCTTGTTGGAAAGGGCAATGTTCTTTCCTGCTCTTATGGCTGCTAGTGTCGGCTTGAGTCCTGCTCCTCCTGGTGTTGCAACTACAACCGTATCCACTTCAGGCAAAGATGCCATTTCTTCTATATTTATATAACGCTGATTCAGGTATTCCGTTTGGTCATTTTTATTCGAATGATAATAATATTTCGGTTTAAATTCCCTGATTTGTTCTTTAAGGAGACTGGTATTTTGGCCTGCCGCCAGCCCTATTATCTTGAACCTGCCGGGCAGAGCGCGCACCACATCGAGCGTCTGCCTGCCGATGGAGCCGGTGGAACCCAGCACGGCCAGATTGGTTGTCGAATCAGTCATAATAGTAATATCATACAACAATTGGGGATTTGAGGCTATTTAAAGTGGGGATACCATTTATTATTTTAACTATCGTATAAGTATTGACATTCCGTTGTATAATTTAATAAGTCTGATGTAGGATGGATTTAATGGACACCAAAGTAAGGTAAAATAAAAGGTATGGAG
>CAZJVO010000092.1:0-5308 GCA_964549815.1 uncultured Dehalococcoidales bacterium
TTTTATTTTACCTTACTTTGGTGTCCATTAAATCCATCCTACATCAAACCTCACCACGAGCGGCTCTGGTAGTCTGGTTAAATGAGTGGATGATTAAAGTTCTGTTCGCTGAGCTTGTCGAAGGGGCGGAAAAGGGATTTGGGGGGATAAATAAAGCCCTCATCTATCCCGCCGATAAATCGGGCGGGACCCCTTCTCCCAGGGGAAGGCTTATAATTTTCCCTCCCCAGAACTCAGCATGACAAAATAAAAAGGAATAAAGAAAAGCCCCCATAACAATACGGGGGCTTCAGTATTTAGTCTAAATCTATCTGAGGCTACTTGGAAGCCAGACCGCTCAACTGGTAGAATTTGCCTTCGGTTGTAATTGCCGGTGCAATTACCATTTCAGCATTTTGTAATTCCTTGATGGTTGCTGCTCCGCAGACCCCCATCGTAGTACGCAGGGCACCGACCAGATTCTGGCTGCCGTTGGTTATAGAGGACGGGCCGAATAGTATTTGCTCGTAAGAGCTGTTGACACCGACTTTAATCCTGGTGCCCCTGGGAAGGGAAGCATGCGGATTGGCCATGCCCCAATGATAACCCCTGCCCGGCGATTCCTTGGCCTGTGCCAGAATAGACCCCAGCATAATGGCGTCGGCTCCGGCGGCGAGGGCTTTACATACATCTCCGCCCTTGCGGATACCGCCGTCGGTTACGATAGGCACGTATCTGCCGGATTCTTTTTGATAGTCATCTCGGGCAGCGGCACAATCCATCGTCGCTGTAATTTGTGGTACGCCGATGCCTAAAACCTCGCGGGAAGTGCAGGCAGCGCCGGGTCCAACCCCGACCAGCACAGCGGCAACTCCGGTCCTCATAAGTTCCAGACAGGCGCTATAGCTAACACAGTTGCCAACAACCACCGGTATAGGAACGGTATTACACAGCTCTACAAAGCTCAGCCCTTTATAACTCTTTGAAATGTGGCGGGCGGTAGTTACGGTTGAAGCTACGACCAGTATGTCTGCTCCGGCTTCGACTATTATAGATGCCAGCCTTTTGGTATTGGCGGGAGTAACCGAAACGGCGCAGATGGCGCCCTCTTTCTTGATAGCTTTTATACGTTCCGCAACAAGGTCATCTCGCATTGGCTGGGAATATATTTTCTGCATTAAAGCAGTTATCTGGTCATTGGGGGCCTGGACGATTTCCTCCAGGACATCATCAGGGTTTTCGTATCTGGTCTGAATTCCCTCCAGATTTAAAACCGACAATCCGCCGAATTTGCTCATAAGTATGGCAGTTCTGGTGTCTGTTACGCCATCCATAGCTGCGGCTATGAAAGGGATGCCGAAAGTAATATCCCCGATTTTGAAATCTATATTGGTCTGGTCAGGGTTTATCGATACGTCCCCTGGGACTATTGCAACCTCATCAAATCCGTAAGCACGGCGCATTTCTTTATATTGAGGGGTGCTCATTTCTATCCTCCTTGGCAAAATAATAAAAGTAAGGTTTGACTTAAAAAGCGAAATAAAGATGGTTTGTTAAATATAATTGGTTATTATAGCATAATTAATAATGCCTCTGCACACTAATTTGTAGACTCGGTAAACCGATTAAGTTATAATATGAAAAATAAGAAAGATAGAAAAACAAATGCCAAGCCTTTATATTGTGGCGACTCCCATAGGAAATCTTGAAGATATTTCCCCCCGGGCTATCAGAATTCTGCGTGAAGTGAAGCTTATTGCCGCTGAGGATACGCGTAAAACCAGGATACTTCTTGATAAATATGAGATAAAAACGCCCCTGACCAGCTATTATGAGCATAATAAAATAGAAAAACTGGATTATATCCTGGGGCAATTGGAATTAAAGGATGTGGCCATCGTGTCCGAAGCTGGGATGCCCGGCATATCCGACCCCGGATATGAATTGATAGCGGCTGCTATCCCAAAAGGTATCTCCGTTGTTCCTATCCCCGGACCTTCGGCAATTATAACCGCTCTGGCAGTTTCCGGATTACCTTCGGATAGGTTTACTTTTATCGGATTTCTCCCGCGAAGAATAGGGGAAAGAAGGCAGGCTCTTGAATCGGTGGCTGGTGAAACAGGCACTCTAGTTGCTTATGAAGCGCCGCATCGCTTAAAAGAGGCCTTAAGTGATATAATATATGTTTTAGGCGACAGAAGGATTGCTGTTTGCCGTGAACTGACCAAGATATATGAAGAGGTTTTTCGAGGGTCTGTGAGCGAAGCGTTGAAGCATTTCGATGACCCGAGGGGGGAGTTTACCCTGGTTATCGAGGGCAGAGCGAAACAGAAGCCGCGTTTAACCGAAGATGTGGTTAAGAGGCTGGAAGTGCTTCACCAATCTGGGGTAGGAGCCAGAGAGGCTGTTGCGATGGTGGTTAAGGAAACCGGCTTATCGAAAAAGGAAGTATATCAGGCCTGGCTTAAGTTATTATCATAAGTTATTTAAAGGAGCTAAAGATGAGAAGAGGGTGTATTTCTCTGGGAAGGGTGAATTGCGATATTTGCAATCGTGTTATTCCTTATCCCGAGCGGTATCTATGCGTCGATGAGGAAAATGGCGTAGAGGTAGAAAAGGGGAAGATGGTTCGTTACTGTGTGGAATGTGCCTTTAAGAAAGGCTATGCCCATTATAAGGAAGAAAAGGGCGAAAAAGTTTTGACCTTTTTTACTGAAATGGATATCAATCAGGGATAAAAAGCATGAGAGAAAGGATTTTTATCGGTGTCGCCTGGCCATATGCAAACAGTTCGCTCCATATAGGGCACATTGCCGGGGCATATTTACCGCCGGATATTTTTGCCCGCTATCACCGCACAAAAGGAAACATCGTACTGATGGTTTCAGGCTCAGACCAGCACGGCACGCCGATAACCATACGTGCCGAGCAGGAAGGAGTCGAGCCTTCCGAAATAGCCGAAAAATACCACAAACAGTTTCTGGAATCGTTTAAGGATTTCGGCATTACATTCGACCTTTTTACCAGTACAGGAACCGATAATCATGCTACAGTGGCGCAGGAGATATTTACAGACCTCTTAAATAAAGGCTATATCTATAAAGATGTCGTTTTACAGCCTTTCTGTCCTCAATGCCGGCGTTATTTGCCGGACCGATATGTTGAGGGAACATGCCCTCTTTGTGGTTATGCAGGAGCTCGTGGTGACCAGTGCGATAAGTGCGGACAGCCGTTAAATCCAAATGAACTGGTCGGTCCCCGCTGCAGGACCTGCGGTACTGCACCTGAGTTTCGAAACTCCGAGCAGTTCTTTCTTAAGCTGACTGCTTTTGAAGAAAGGCTTATGTCATGGGTGGACAAGCAGAAACACTGGCGCTCCAATGTCTTCAATTTTACTTTAAAGTATCTCCAATCAGGATTAAAAGACAGGGCGATTACGCGAGATATAAGCTGGGGTATCCCTTTGCCGCTCGAAGGCTATGAAGGCAAACGTCTCTATGTCTGGTTCGAAGCCGTTATCGGCTATCTGTCAGCCTCCAAGGAATGGGCGAAATCTACCGGCAACCCTGAGAAATGGCGTGAGTTCTGGCAGGGAGATGTTAAGAGCTATTACTTCATCGGGAAAGATAATATTCCCTTTCATACCATCATCTGGCCGGCGATGCTTATGGGATACGGCGGCTTGAACCTGCCTTATGATGTTCCTGCGAATGAATACCTCACCATCGAGGGCCGGAAGTTATCCAGCAGTTTGAACTGGGCGGTCTGGCTGCCGGATTATCTATCACGTTATCAGCCTGACCCGTTGCGGTACCTGCTATCGATTAATATGCCTGAAACCAGCGACACCGATTTTTCATGGCGTGAGTTTGTGCGTCGTAATAACGATGAATTGGTAGCCACTTATGGCAACCTCGTGCAGCGTGTCCTGACTTTCGTATATCGGAGTTATGATGGGCGAGTCCCCGACCCTGTGGATATCGACGAAGGCAATCAGGTTATTTTGAAGAAAACCGAAGAGACGCTGGAAACGATGGGTGGTCTCATAGCTGCCTGTAGATTCAAAGAGGCAATAAAAGAGGCTATAACGCTGGCTCAAGAAGCCAATCGCTATCTGGAAGAGAAATCCCCATGGAAGGTGATAAAAACTGACAGACAGGCAGCTTCAGTTGCTCTATATGTAGCACTGGCTGTAATCTCAGGGCTCAGAACCGCGTTTTATCCATTTCTCCCCTTCAGTTCCCAGAAATTGCATGAGTACCTTGGGTATGAGGGGAGGGTAGAAGATGACGGATGGCAGTTACGATTCCCGTCGCCTGGCCAGAAATTATTGCCCCCTGAGCCGTTATTTGCAAAACTGGATGAGGAAATAATAGAGCAGGAAACCAGGCGGTTGGGTAAAAAAGACAATACATAAACGCAAGAGAGGAATATCGAGGTGGACATAAAGCAGGTTTATGAACTGGTTAAAAAAGGGCTCATCGGGGTAGAGGATAACTTCAGGGCACTTTCTGACAGCAAGGTCGATACCTTCCCTGAGCTTCATGAAATGCTCAGCCACATTTTGTGTGGCGGCGGAAAAGTCGTACGCCCCTTGCTTGCCCTGCATTCCGGAAGTCTTTACAGCTATAACCATGAGAAGCTTGTCTACATGGCTTCTGCCAGTGAACTTATGCATATTGCCACTCTTGTGCACGACGATGCTATCGACAAGTCCAGCATGCGCCGCGGACGGGCTACTATCAACAGTATCTGGGGAGTGGACAGGGCTATAATATTCGGAGATTACCTTTTTGCCAAAGCCGCTGAGTTTGCAGTAGCTACCGGCAGTCTACGCGTGGTCGGGCTTTTTTCAGAGACACTGGAAGCCATCTCCTATGGTGAACTGCGACAGGGGTTCAGCGCTTATAATCTTAACCAGACCTTTGATGAATATCTTGAAAGGATAACCGGCAAAACGGCAGCGCTTTTTGCGCTGGCTACCGAGGGGGGGGCGATACTGGGGGGTGCAGGTGAGGAGTCTATCCATTATCTAAGGGATTTCGGTATCAATCTTGGTATCGCTTTTCAGATAGTGGATGATATTCTCGATTTTACCGCTACCGAAAAGGAATTGGGGAAACCTGTTGCCTCCGACCTCATTCAGGGGACCATGACGCTCCCTTCCATGATGCTTCTGGAGCGGTTCCCTGGCGACAATCCCGTAAAACGTGTCTTTAATCATGAAGGCGATAGCCATGAAAATGTTCGGGAAGCTATTGATTTACTTAAAGATTCCAGCATAATCGAGGATTGCTACAGGATAGCTTCCGAGTACAGTGAAAAGGCA
>CAZJVO010000093.1:0-5257 GCA_964549815.1 uncultured Dehalococcoidales bacterium
AGGGGATTTGCCTCGATTGTTTTCCTTGTTCCCCTGCCCCTTTCTAACATAAAGGTACCTCAAAACGAACGGATTTATTATTTAGAGAACATCAAAACCAATATATTCATAAAACATTTTAATCCGTAGCCGTTCGTGGATGAGTCCCGACAGGTCGGGATCGAACCATAACGGCTATTTGGGTAAGACGGGGCGGGGTAATTAAATTGCATTGTAGGGATTGCTTCATCCCGATAAATCGGGGCTTCGCAACGACAGTAAGCATGCTGTCATTCTGAGTTCGTGAGGGGCAAACGAAGAATCCGGGGGAAGGAATAAGCCATCAAAGCCGTTCGTGTCCTTTCCCGATATATCGGGACTCAGGATGCGCGGCTATTGTAAAAGCCGTTCCGTAGAATGTTGAGTTCCGTAGTTCGGAACGAAATCCCGACAGGTCGGGATCGAACCATAACGGCCGATATTAGTAAATATGTTTCGTCCGTTCGTTTAACCCTTCGCCAAGCTCGGGCGAACGGATTTATTATTTAGAGAACATCAAAACCAATATATTCATAAAGCCTGTTTAGTGATACAATCAATAGATATTTTGAAAACATTGACTAAAATACCGAAAGGACTTTTACAGAATCGATGAATAAATATCCGGAAATGGTACAGGCGCTCCTCGAACCGGAAATATATCCCGAGCCGACAAAAACAGTGCGGCTGGAACAAACGCAGATGTCCTTTGTGTTTATCACCGACAATTACGTCTATAAAATCAAAAAGGCGGTCAACCTGGGATACCTGGACTATACTTCGCTGGAGCAGCGCAAGCTATTCTGCGATAAAGAGGTTGAGTTAAACAGGAGGCTTTCTCCGGATACCTATATCGGAGTCATACCGATAACCAAAAAGGATGATAAATATTCTCTAGGCGGTGATGGCACAATCGTTGAATATGCCGTAAAGATGAGGGTACTACCCTTAAACCGCATGCTGGATGTACTTCTGAAAGAGAACAGCGTTACCGATGACATGATGCTGCAGGTTGCGAAAAAAATGGCTGATTTTCACAGCAGGGCGGCAACCGGCAACAGCATAAATGATTTCGGTAAAATAGAGGCAATCAACCGTAACAATGAGGAGAACCTGTCGCAGATGGAACCATATATCGGCAGAACTCTATCTCACAAGCAGCATCAAAAAATTGCCGACTTTGTCCGCAGCTTCTCGAAAGCAAATACCTCTCTATTTGAGAAGAGGGTAAGAGAAAATAGAATCAGGGATTGCCACGGTGATTTGCATGCTTCCCACATTTGCTTCGACAACGGGTTGATAATATATGATTGCATCGAGTTCAACGACCGCTTCAGATACTGCGATGTCGCTTCGGAAGTGGCTTTTCTAGCTATGGATTTAGACCACAACGGAAGGGCAGACCTCTCCCGCATCTTCGTAAACAGCTATATCGAAAGTAGCGGGGATGCCGACCTTAAACAGCTCCTTAATTTCTATAAGTGCTACCGGGCCTGCGTAAGAGGCAAGGTTGCCTGTTTCAAGCTGGACGACCCGTATGTCTCGCCGGAGCATAAGCAGGAAGCTCAACACGATGCCGAAAGCTATTTCGACCTGGCGTGTGCTTATACCGAACGGATGCCCACTCTGTTTATAACAGTCGGCCTTACCGGATGCGGGAAATCGGTTCTGGCAGAGGCTCTGGCAAAGAGACTGGGGCTGGTGTTGTTATCCTCGGATGTAACGCGTAAAAAGCTGGCAGATATCAAGGCAAAAGAACACTGCTTCGAATACTTCGACAGCGGAATTTATTCTCCCGAATTCACAAGGCAAACTTATGATACGTTGTTTGCCCGGGCTGCAAAGGTACTGAGCGATAGAGATTCGGTTATTATCGATGCCACATTTATTAAAGCAGCGGAGAGGGAAACTGCCAGAAAACTGGCAGCAGAAATGCAAGCAAGGTTTTTCATCATCGAATGCACACTGGATGAAAAAACCATACGCAGAAGGCTTGAAGAGAGGATGAGCGCCGGCTCGGTGTCGGATGGCCGCTGGGAGATATATCTGGAGCAGAGAAAGATTATGGAACCTGTGGTGGAAGTACCCCCCCATAATCGTGTTATAATTGACACTATCGATCCGGTGGAAGTCAATGTAAAACGTGTGCTTGAGGCAATCGACAACACCGATGACGACAGCCTGAATCGAATTAATAGACTGAAACCTGCCTGATGTAATACTGCCGGCAGGTCTAAAAAAGGATGGCATTTAATGAATAAAGAATTATACGATATCAAAGACATCACCCTTGCCGAAGACGGCAGGCAAAGAATCGAGTGGGCAGCCCGTGAAATGCCGGTGCTGAAGCTTATCCGCCAGAGGTTTGAGAAAGAAAAGCCTTTCAAGGGGATCCGCATTTCAGCCTGCCTTCATATAACCACCGAAACCGCCAATCTGGCCCTGACACTAAAAGCAGGCGGTGCAGACCTTATGCTGTGCGCTTCCAATCCTTTAAGCACGCAGGATGCTACTGCCGCCGCACTGGTAGAATATGGAATCCCTACCAATGCCATCAAGGGAGAGGATGACCAGACATATTACAGGCATATAACTACCGCTCTCAATCATAAACCCCAGCTTACGGTGGATGATGGAGCCGACCTTGTGAGCACACTTCACAAGGAAAGAAGCGAACTCATAACCAATCTCATAGGTGGAACTGAAGAAACTACCACCGGCGTCATCCGCCTGCGTAGCATGGAGAGAGAAGGGAAACTGAAATATCCGATAGTTGCTGTCAACGATGCGCAGACCAAATATCTCTTCGATAACCGCTACGGCACAGGGCAAAGCACCATCGATGGCATTATTCGTGCCACCAATGTCCTTTTTGCTGGAAAGAACGTGGTGATTGTCGGTTATGGGTGGTGTGGTCACGGGGCCGCCATGAGAGCAAAAGGACTGGGTGCACATGTTATTATTACCGAGGTCAAGCCCCTGCGAGCACTGGAAGCCGTCATGGATGGCTTTAAAGTAATGCCTATGAACGATGCCGCCAAAATCGGCGATATCTTCATTACCGTAACAGGAAATAAGCATGTCATCACCGGAGAGCACTTCGGCCTGATGAAAGACGGCGCTATCATCTGCAACAGCGGACACTTCAATGTGGAAATAGATATCCCCAGTCTGGAATCATTATCCACAGGCAAGAGACGCATACGCACATTCGTGGATGAATATACCCTGAAAGACCAGCGCCGCATCTTTCTTCTCGGAGAAGGCAGGTTGATAAACCTGGCAGCAGCCGAAGGGCATCCGTCCAGCGTCATGGATATGAGCTTTGCCAATCAGGCACTCTCTCTGGAATACCTGGTTAAAAACAGCGGTAAACTGCAGCCGAAGGTTTATACCGTCCCCGAGGGGATAGATATGGAAGTCGCCAGGCTTAAATTGGAATCTATGGGAGTAAAAATAGATAAATTAACCCCTGAGCAGGAGAGATACCTGAACAGCTGGGAAGAAGGGACCTAAAGAAGGAGAAATTTATGAGTAATTGTTTCGAAAGTTCACCTAAATTCATGTTCACATCGGAATCCGTGACCGAAGGACATCCCGATAAACTCTGTGACCAGATATCGGATGCTATACTGGATGCTATCATGGAAAAGGACCCCATGGGCAGGGTTGCCTGTGAGGTAGCCACCACCACCGGGCTTGTGATAGTACTGGGAGAAATCACCACAAATTGCTATGTGGATATGCCCCACATTGTAAGAAATGTCGTTCGGGATATCGGCTATACCAAACCGGAATACGGATTCGATAGTAATTCGATAGGTGTAATCATTTCGGTCAAGGAGCAATCCACCGATATAGATATGGGTGTCAGCAAATCGGCAGAAGCCAAAGGCAGTTCCAGCGATTATTTCGATAAAATCGGCGCCGGCGACCAGGGTATGATGGTCGGTTACGCCTGCAACGAAACCCCTGAGCTGATGCCATGCTCTATTCTGCTGGCGCATAATCTGTGCCGCAGACTGGCTAAAGTCAGAAAAGATGGAACCATCCCCTACCTGCGCCCCGACGGCAAATCTCAGGTTACCGTCGAGTATTCCAATGGAAAAGCCAGGCGAGTCGACAGCGTCGTCATCGGCGCCCAGCATGATGACAACATCAGTCACGAAAAGATTGAAAAAGATATCATCGAACATGTTATCAGGAAAGTAGTGCCGGCAAATCTTATAGACGGGAACACTAAATATTATGTCAATGCCACCGGGCGATTCGTCATCGGAGGCCCGGTATCGGATACGGGATTCACCGGCCGCAAGATTATAGTCGATACTTACGGAGGAGTCGCCCGCCACGGAGGCGGCGCCTTTTCAGGGAAAGACCCCACCAAGGTCGACCGTTCGGCCAGCTACATGGCACGCTATATCGCCAAGAACCTGGTTGCCGCAGGGGTTGCGGATAGAATCGAAATACAGGTATCCTATGTCATCGGAGTTGCCAGGCCGTTATCCGTTTGCGTCGAGACATACGGCACCGAAAAAATAGATAAACAGAAAATAAAAGACCTTATAGATAAGCATTTCGACCTGAGGCCGGCAGCTATCATCGAGTACCTGAACCTGCGCCGCCCGATTTACCGCCAGACGGCGGCTTACGGACATTTCGGCAGGACCGATATCGACCTGCCCTGGGAGAAGACGGATAAAGCCGAAATCTTAAGAAAAGAAGCTTTCGGGAAGTAATTTGATAGAAGATTGCATTTTATCAGTATTGGGTGCTTCCGCGCTTAGACCCTTCGACAGGTTCAGGTCAAACGGCATAAGATTAACTAAGCCGCTCATCCTGAGCTTGTCGAAGGAAGCGGTGTAGAATTTATATTCATAGCAACCAGGATTGATAAGAGTTAAGAAAATATTTCTATTGTAAATGAGCAGGATAATATAATAATGAAGACCAATCCTATTAAATTCGGCACCGACGGCTGGAGAGGCATTATCGCTGAGGATTTTACATTCGATAATGTGCGCATCTGTGCCCAGGGATATGCTGATTACCTGCATAAATCAGGACTGGCAAAACACGGGCTGATTATTGGTTACGATACACGATTCGCTTCCAGAGATTTTGCGTCCGCCGCTGCCGAGGTAATCGCTGGCAATGGAATTAAGGTTTTCCTCAGCCACAAGGCGGAACCCACTCCGGTTGTAAGCTATGGGGTGGTGGACAAACAAGCAGGTGGAGC
>CAZJVO010000094.1:0-4865 GCA_964549815.1 uncultured Dehalococcoidales bacterium
AAAAAACAACTGGCAGAATGATTTCTCATCCTGCCAGCCCTTTATAAAAGATAAAGGATTGTTGATTAAGTTTTCCCTTCTGCCATCTTTTGCTTTTCTGCCTCATGCTCGGCAATAATCTTCTGTGTAATATTGGATGGAACCTCTTCATAATGGTCGAATTCGATACTGAAGCTTCCCCTCCCCTGTGTCATTGATTTCAAATCGATGGCATACCGCAAAACCTCTGCCAGAGGCACCTGCGCATCGACTACATTATAGTTGCCATCGGGATTCATTCCCTGTACGCGTGCGCGTTTGGTATTCAAGTCGCCTATAATATCCCCGGTATAATCAGATGGAATTCTTATCTTGATATTGACAATCGGCTCAAGTAAAATCGGATGACAGTCTGCTAGAGCCTTCTTGAAAGCACCCGCTCCGGCAATCTTAAAACAAATTTCAGAAGAATCTACCGGATGATAGCTTCCATCCAGAACTATCGTCCTGACATTGACAACGGGATACCCTGCAAGCACTCCTTCCTTGATAGCCTCATGCACCCCCTTTTCCACCGCTGGTATATAGTTCTTAGGAATTGTCCCGCCGACCACCCTGTTCACAAACTCATTCTCCCCACCGCCAGGTATCGGCTCCAGTTCGAGTATTACATGACCATACTGTCCATGTCCACCGGTCTGCTTTTTATGTTTATATTCGCCCTTAGCAGCCATGGTTATCGTCTCTTTATAAGGAACCCTGGGAGCTTTAAGGTCAACCCCTACACCGAACTTTCTCATAATTTTTTCAGCGGCTACTTCAAGCTGGGTTTCGCCAAGGCCCGAGAGAATGGTCTCCCCTGTATCAGGATCGCGATGCACGCTGAGTGTAGGGTCTTCCTCTACTAGCCTGGCCAGTGATGAACCGAGCTTATCCACATCAGCCTTGGTTTTAGGTAATACTGCGACAGTGAAGAGCGCTTTCGGATAAGTCGCGGGAGCTATCTTAACAGGCTTATCCTGTACTCCCAGAGTATCACCGGTTGCCGTAATACTTAATTTAGCTACAGCGCCCATATCCCCGGCGCTGATTTTAGCTATCGGCTCCTGATTTTTCCCTCTGACAATAAAAAGCTGCCCAATGCGTTCGGCGTTATTTTGATTTACATTCCATACCTGCGAGTTACTCTCCAACTCTCCCGAGAAAACCTTGAGATAGGTGAGTTTCCCGACATACGGGTCGGCGCTGGTCTTGAAAACAAGAGCAGCCAGCGGCCCTGCTGTGCTAATTTTTATATCTTTAACTGCCGAATCTTCTGCAGTCGCTACTTCGGCATCTTTCGGTGATGGTAAATATTCATTGATGACATTCATCAATCGCTTTATCCCTACATTTTGCAAAGCCGAACCGGAGAGTATCGGGAATATTTTGACATCCGATACAGCTTGCTTTAAAGTAGACAGCAATTCGCTCTCGCTTAGCTCGTCGCCGTTCAGGTATTTCTCCATCAGGGCATCATCTGTTTCAGCAATTGCTTCTACCATTTTTTCGCGCAAGGAAGACGCCTGCTCCTTCATTTCAGACGGAATATCAGCCTCCTCTCCCTTTTCCCCAGCATAATATTTCATAGTAAGAAGGCTTATAACCCCTTTAAAATCATTATGGGCACCCACAGGTATCTGTACAGGTATGCATCTGGTACCGAACTTAGCCTGAATTTCTCCTGTTATTTTTCCGAAGTTGGCGTTTTCCCTGTCCATTTTATTAATAAAAAACAGGCGGGGTAGTTTAGCCTTTTCACAATATGCCCATGCCTGTTCGGTTCCTACTTCCAATCCTGAGGAAGCAGCAGCAACAATTACTGCTCCTTCACATACCCTGACAGCCGCAGCCACCTCTCCTGCAAAATCCGAATAACCAGGGGTATCAAGAAGGTTTATCTTTGTGTCCTGCCACTCATAGGGTAGCAATGTCGTACTTATGCTTATCTTGCGTTTTATTTCATCCTGGTCATAATCGGATGTAGTAGTACCTGCATCCACTTTTCCCAAACGGTTGATTACCCCTGCACTGAATAATATCGCCTCCGATAGTGATGTCTTGCCTGCACCGCTATGCGATAGCAGGGCTACATTACGAATATTTTCCGGCTGATACTGTTTCATCTGTTCACCTGCTCTCCTTTTTATTTCCAAGATTATTATAATGCTTAATACAGCACTTCTTGCTCAGTAATTACTCCAAAAGCCCCAGAATCAGCGGCGTAATAAATGCTTCGATTGCAGCTGCAATTACCAGTAATAATACAACTATCCCAAGATATTTTAAATTCTCTTTCAGATTGTTAAACAGTACCCTTCTTTTCCCCTCGCTAAATATGGCTGCTATCGTCATAGTCCCCAGGCTAAGAGCAGCCGCCTGCCCGATTATCAATGCAGGTATTTCAAAAATGCCATGAGGTAATATCCCCATTAAAAAATAGCCTATAGAATATTGCTGTACATCGACAATAAAATACCCGACACTGGATATTACCCAGCCATTCGCTACAAGCGATAACACCGGTAATATACATAGTATAGGACTGAATACAAAGCTCAATACCATTTTAAAGACATTGTTAATCAAATACAAAATAAAAAAACCGAGGGATGAAAAAGGCACGGTGGTATCGGCGATATCCAGCAAGGATTCGAGACTTTCAAGGGCTTCCGTACTGGGGTTTACAAGCCCGATAACTATCCCTGTAAAAAAGAGAGCCGAAGAAACAATAATCCATTTTTTGATGCCGATATCAGGAAAATTATGCCAGAAAGAGACAGGGGAATTGTATAATCCTGTGGTTTCCTGATTACTCTTCATTCCAGGCATCTTCCCCGATAAGAGAAACAAAACGGCACCCGCCCAGATTGCGGATTTCGTTCTTATCTGCACGCTTTATGACTTTATATAAATATTGTTCATAACGAGAACCCACCGGTATTACCATCCTTCCTCCAACTACCAGTTGGGCAAGAAGTTTTTCTGGAATAGATGGAGCAGCGGCCGTAACTATTATCGCATTATATGGAGACTCGGCCTGCCAGCCTACATCCGATTCAGCCATCCGGACAATAATATTCTTATATCCAAGTGCATCCAGCCTTTCTTTTGCATTCCTGGCCAGCTCCGGTATCCGTTCTACAGTTACCACCAGCCGGGATAATTCAGCCAGTATGGCTGTCTGATAACCGCTTCCCGTCCCGATTTCAAGCACCTTCTCCCTGCCGGTAAGCTCCAGGGCTTCGGTCATAAGAGCCACTATATAAGGTTGTGATATCGTTTGCCCCTTACCGATAGGCAACGGTCTATCTTCATACGCCAGGTGCTTCACTTCCGGTGGGACAAATAACTCCCGTGGTATACGTAGCATGGCTTTAAGAACTTGCTCATCTTTGATATATGCTCTCAAACTCCTGACCAGCGCAGCTCTTTCTGCCTCATAATCCATGATGAGCAACCCTCAAATGTTAACTTATTTTTTTATTTTAGTATAATAGACAGAACAACCAGTAACACCAATATGACCGCTGAAAGGATGCCTATACGCTTCACTTCATACATCAGGTCAACTTTCCCGATACTGGCAGGCATAGCTGCACCTGCATTTTTCGCCTGCACCACATTCGTACTGATTCCAACAACTCCTGTTTTTAAGGTGCTATCCTCAACAGCACTTGTACTGGCGGATTGCAAATTAACAGATTGCCCGGTATTCTTCACGGCTTTTTGAGCCTGATAGGCATACTTCCCTTTCCCATGTTTTCGTTTAGCAGACACAACAGACCTCCCTGAATAATATTGAATTAAGATTGTTTAGCCCTGGGATGAGCCTTTTCATAGGTCTTCCGAACGTGCTCCGACGTGAGGTGCGTATATATCTGCGTGGTAGAAATATTCGCATGCCCCAGTAATTCCTGTACCGCCCTGAGGTCTGCTCCGCCGCTCAACATATGAGTTGCAAAGCTATGCCTCAACGTATGCGGAGTAACCTGCTTATCGAGTCCCGCCTCCCTGGCATAATTCTTCAATATCTGCCATAACCCCTGCCTGGTCAAACGTTCACCGCGCTGATTCAGAAACAGGGCTTTTTCGGTGTTCCTGTGCGCCCATAGAGGCCTCACTTCTTTTACATATTCGTCCACGACTTTTGCCGCCTGCGGATATATGGGTATCATCCTTTCCTTGCTCCCTTTGCCAAAACAACGCACAAAGCAATCGTTAACATCTACATCCCCCAAATTTAATGAGACCAGTTCGCTTACCCGCATGCCACTGGCATACAGCAATTCAAGCATTGCCCTATCTCGCCTGGCATCCGGAGTATTCATTTTTGCCGGCTGTTCAATTAACTTCCTTACCTGACTGATAGAGAGAGCATCCGGTAATGGCTTCCCCACTTTTGGAGAACTTATATTCTCAGCAGGGTCTTCCTTCAATTTTCCTTCGGATACCATAAAGTTAAAAAATGACTTGGCGGCTGCGATTTTGCGGGCAACAGTGGTAACCGCATATTTTCTTTCTTTAAGATTCAACATGTAGCTTAACATATGCTGCCGGCTGAAATTATCCCAGGAAGGTACCAGGTTTTGCTTCGTCATTTCATCCTTAGCAAAATTCAATAACTGAGTCAGGTCATTGCGATATGCCTCGATGGTGTTGCCCGAAAAGCCTTTTTCTACAGTAAGGTAATTTAAAAAGCTTTCTATATCTTCTTTCATTTTATTATATCCTCACTGCCAGAGTTTTCTTTATTTTAACATAACTCTATAAATAAATTAAGTTTCTGTCAGTTACTGTAACATTTTTGTAGGTTTTTCTTGAAAAGATAAGAGAGACTCCTTAAT
>CAZJVO010000095.1:0-4703 GCA_964549815.1 uncultured Dehalococcoidales bacterium
GGCTCTGGCGTAAAACACATTTACTTTTCAAATACCGCAATGCTATCTTCTCCGCTCAAAACATAAAAACAATCAATGGGCTATATCTTATCCATTGCTGTCTTGCCGGGTTTAATTTTTCGTTTTATGCCCTTTGAAGCCATACTGAGGCCGCTACTCAAAAGTCTCGCCTGCCGTTCCGTCCGTACAATGCGATTTATATTACCTTGTCAGTTAAACTCAATGTTGTTATACTGAATAAGTTATTCAATTTCAGGGAAGTATCAGAGAAAGAAATGGAATTCGAAACGATAATCGGGCTGGAAGTGCATGCCCAGCTGATGACCAGAAGCAAGATGTATTGCCGCTGCAGCGCGGATTATGCCAGCGACACCCCCAATACCCATGTCTGCCCCGTTTGCCTCGGTATGCCAGGGTCTCTACCTTCCATTAACCGGCAGGCAGTCGAATTCGGGATGATGACGGCGCTGGCACTGAACTGTACCATATCGGAGTTTACCAAGTTCGACCGAAAAAACTATCACTACCCTGACCTGATGAAGGGGTACCAGATATCGCAGTATGACTACCCTGTAGGGCACCATGGCTGGATGGAAATAGAGGTCGATGGGCAAAAAAAGAGGGCGGGTATAACACGTGTTCACCTGGAAGAGGATGTGGCTAAGCTTTCACATCATCCTTCCGATTTCGGCGAGTCATATACACTGGTGGATGTCAACCGCTCCGGCATGCCACTGATGGAAATCGTGGGGGAGCCGGATTTGCGCTCTCCCGAGGAAGCACGAGAATACCTCGTGAAGCTGCGCAGTATATTGCAATATCTCGGGGTCTCCACCGCCAATATGGAAGAGGGGAGTTTCCGCTGCGATGCTAATATCAGCATACGCCCTGTTGGCACTACGGAATACCTCTCCAAAGTGGAAGTCAAGAATATGAACAGCTTCAAGGCTGTCTATAAGGCGCTCGAATACGAGGCCGAAAGACAGCGCAAGGCCTTTGAAAAGGGTGAAAAAATACCTCAGGAAACGCGGGGTTGGGTGGAGGAATCCGGTAAGACGGTCTCGCAGCGCAGCAAGGAATATGCGCACGATTACCGTTATTTCCCCGAACCCGATTTGCCCCCGTTAACTATCTCTGTCGACTGGGTGGAACAGGTCAGGGCTAAGCTGCCCGAATTGCCTGAAGCACGTCGCGACCGATTCATGTATAAATACGGGCTGCCTCTTTACGATGCCAATCTGCTGACTGTCTCCAAGTCGATGGCAGATTATTTCGAGCAAACGGCAAAAGTAAGTAAAAATATTCAGCCGAAAGAAATCGCTAACTGGCTTCTGGGTCCGGTTAGTGGCATAATTAATGCGGATTCCTCGGATATCGAGAAATTCGGTAAGAAGGTTACCTGCGAGCGCCTGGCACGTTTACTGGAAGTCAATGCTGCCGGGACTGTCAGCACAGCCAGTGCCAAGGCAGTGCTGGAAGAAATGTATAAGAGCGGCAGGGATGCCAATGCGATTATAAATGAGCAGGGGTTGGGACAGATAAACGATACCTCGGAAATCGAGAAATCCGCTGCGGAAATTGTCGCTGCCAATCCCCAGGCGGTGGCAGACTATAAAGCAGGGAAAGAACAGTCTCTGAAATTTTTGGTGGGGCAGATGATGCGTGCCACCAGGGGCAGAACCAATCCCAATATGGCTGCTGAATTACTTAAAAAGAAACTAGAGGAAGGATAATATGGAAACCTATTTAATTATAGCTCAGATGGTGCTTTCGGTAGCGCTGGTGGTACTTATACTGCTGCAAACCAAGGGCAGCGGTGGATTGGGAGGCATTTTTGGACAATCCGATTCTGTGTACAGAACCAGGCGCGGTCTCGAAAAGACTGTTTTCCAGCTGACCATCGTCATAGTCATTTTATTTATTGCGGTTGCACTGTTATTGCTCAAATTGAGCTGAGGAATATGGAGTTCATGGATGCGCTCCATAATAACGCTGACCAGCGATTTCGGCCTGCATGACGGTTATGTTGCCGCTATGAAGGGGGTGATACTGAGTATTAACCCTGAAGCTGTTCTTATCGACATCTGCCATACGATAGAACCACAGAATATCCATCAGGCAGCTTTTATACTCGGTACCACCGCTCGCTACTTTCCTTCCGATACAGTTCATCTTATTGTCGTCGACCCCGATGTCGGTACGGAAAGGCCGGCAATTGTCGTAAAAGCCCCTTTCGGCTATTTTGTTACCCCTGATAACGGCTCGCTGAGTTATGTTCTTCAGCCCTATCTGGTGGAGCCGGTATTCGTTAATAAACCTGTTCCTGTGTCTGAAGGATTCAAATCAGATTTCGCTCTCGAAGTGGTCAAAATCACCAGCACAAAGTTCTGGAAAACCAGTGTCAGTTCTACCTTTCACGGGCGGGATATCTTCGCCCCAGTAGCTGCAGCCCTTTCTATGGGCGAGCGTCTTGAGAATTTCGGAGAGTGGGCAAATACTGTTGAAATGCTGCCGCTGGCCAGGCCGGAGAAGCATTCCGATGGCTCTCTGACTGGCAATATAATACATATAGATGGTTTTGGAAATCTGATAACCAGTATCTCTGCCGATGAGATACGTTTGAGCAGGAAGCCTCCGGTTATCCGGGTTGGTGGCGAGGTTATTAAAGGAATAAGCCGTACCTATGCCGACGGCAGTGGACTTCTGGCTTATACAGGGAGCAGTGGATATCTGGAAATAGCTGTCAGGGGCGGTAGTGCCAGTTCCATGCTTAATGCCAGAGTAGGAGATAGGGTCGAATTATCCACTTAAAAAGGAGTCTGTGTGAATAAATTAATGCTATGGTTCAGGGAAACCAGACCCCAGTTTCTTATCCTGTCTGTTGTTCTCACCTTTCTGGGAACGACGATTGCCTGGTATTATGGTTCTTTCAATATCTGGTATGCCCTGCTTGCCGGATTCGGCCTGATGCTAACACACGGCAGCGTCAATGCTATTAACGACTACTTCGATTACAAGAGTGGCATCGACTTGAACGTCAAGCGCACACCCTTTTCCGGCGGCAGTGGGATGGTGCCTGAGGGGAAGCTCTCCTTAAAACAGGCTCTCGGCGTGGGGGTGGCGACTTCGCTGGTGGCGCTGGGAATCGGAATCTTTTTCGTTATCGTTAGAGGCTGGCAGTTGATACCTCTGATTATTGCTGCTGGTCTGCTGCTTGTTCTATATACGCCGGTAATTTTAAAGACAACCTGGCCAGAATGGTCTCCGGGTGTCGGCCTCGGCATCTTGCCCATACTGGGCCTTTATTTCGTACAGACGGGCGAGTACAGCTGGGTGGTTTTTCTGGCATCGATTCCCTCTGGAATTATGGTCCACAACCTGCTCCTTATCAACGAATTTCCCGACGTTGAAGCTGACCGCATTGGTGGAAGGCGTACCACTCCGGTGGTTTTCGGGCTGGAAACCGCCAGCAAATTCTATGTCGGCACTACCATTGCAATTTATGTATGGATTGTCGGCTGTGTGGCTGCCACTCTGATAACCGGAACGGTCATTATGCCTGTTTACTGTCTGATAGCCCTTCTAAGCCTGCCTTTTGCCATGAAGGCCATGCAGGGTGCTAGGCAGTATGCCGATATAAACAAATTGGTGCCCGCGCTGGCCAGCAATGTAATATTTATAATGTTGACCCATGTGCTGCTGGGAGTCGGATATATACTGGATAAGGCTCTATAAACGATGGAAGATACTCTTAATGAAACCGGGAAGAATACAGATAAGAAAGCCCAGAGCGCTTTTTTGCACAATAATGTTTATGAATCCATTCCGCCGCACTATGATTTAATCAATCACCTTTTTACCGGGGGGATGGATATCCTGTGGAGAAGAAAAGCGGCTGAGGAATGTGTGTCGTCTAATCCTAAAACGATACTCGATATTTGCTGCGGTACGGGTGATTTATCGCTATCGGTAGCCAGACTTGCCGCAAAGGATGTAAAAGTAACCGGGTTGGATTACAGCCAGCCGATGCTGAATGTGGCGATTCGCAAGGCAAAAAAAGCTGGTTATGATATCACTTTTGTTACCGGGGATATTGCAGATATTCCATTTCCCGATAATTCGTTCGACAGTATGTGCATCGGGTTCGGTTTTCGCAATCTTACCTATAAAAATGCTATGTCCGAACAGTATATATCCGAGATATTGAGGGTATTAAAGCCGGGCGGACGCTTCGTCATCGTCGAATCCAGCCAGCCAACTCCCAACGCAAGGATAATCAAATTCTTCCATCGTCTGTATGTAAGATACATAGTATCATTCTTAGGGCGCATCGTCTCGGGAAACAAGGGCGCATATAAGTATCTGGCGGAATCAGCGGCAAACTACTACGGCGCCGAAGAGCTGCGTGATTTGCTGTTGAAATCCGGCTTTGCTGATGTCACTTTCAAACGCCTCTTCTTCGGGGCGGCGGCCATCCACGTGGTGGTGAAGTAGGAAAAGAAAAAACAAAGCCGCTCGTGAAGCCTGTCGAACTATAGCGGCGGTCGACTTGTGAAAGGTTTTTATAAGGTTCATCCTTTCCCGATACATCGGGACTCGGACGAACGGATTTAGTAAATATATATATTAAAGGTTTAAAAAATTCCGCTCGCCCTTGTATCTTAAAAATATTGTATTATTAATATAGGCAGGCGAGACAGACC
>CAZJVO010000096.1:0-4402 GCA_964549815.1 uncultured Dehalococcoidales bacterium
GGGGGCGGATATTATTATGGTTTTGGATGAATGCGCCCATATCGATGCCGATTACAGTAAAGTTGAAAAGGCAATGGAGCGCACGCACCTGTGGGCTAAAAGATGCTTGGATGCCCATAAACGTCCTGACCAGTCGCTTTTTGCCATCGTGCAGGGTGGGGTTTTCCCTGATTTAAGACGCCGCTCTGCCGAATATTTGACCTCGCTCGATTTCCCCGGCTATGCGCTGGGGGGGTTAAGCCTTGGCGAGGCTAAAGAGGTTACTTATAATATCATTGATGAAACGGTTTCACTCTTGCCGAAAGACAAACCGCGCTATTTGATGGGGGTAGGAGCGCCGGAAGACATTGTCGAGGGGGTGGCGAGGGGTATCGATATCTTCGATTGCGTACTGCCGACCCGTGTTGCCCGCAACGGGGCATTGTTTACCCGCACGGGACGTATCAACATCGGCAACAGCGGCTACAAGAAGAAGGACGAACCGGTTGATCCGTCCTGCGACTGCTACACCTGTAAAAACCATTCGGCGGCTTATGTGCATCACCTTTTCGATGCCAAAGAGCTGTTAGCGTACCGATTAGCTACTATCCACAACCTCAGGTTTATGAATAACCTTATGAGTGATATCAGGCAGTCCATTCTTGACGGAGCCTTCGCTTCTTTCAAAGCTGACTTTTTAAATAACTACAAACCCACCAACGAAGAAGTGCGCATCGAGCAGAAAAAGAAGTGGATTCAAACGCGCCATCCGAAAGAGGGATAGTACTGTCTTTACGAGTTTTTCCGCAGGAAAAAAGAGGCAATCTCTGCTGTTCTTATTATTCACCCCGCTTGCCATTATTATAATCGAAATCCCTCTCAATCTCCCTTTTCTAAGTGGAGAAATGACTAAGATGTTTGGTCTTATTCTTTGTTACGACAGGTAGCCTTACGACGAAAAACTGGTAATTCCTTAGCGGTAAAAAGAAAACCTGTTCTTCCACTTTGAAAAAGGGGAATCAAAGGGGATTTGATTCGAATTTTATCAATATCTCTCTCGAACAGGCCAGGCGTTTTCTGTAGGGGCGGGCGACCATTGGTCGCCCATACGTTTTTTTTATTGTCATGCTGAGTGAAGCGAAGCATCTAAATACAATCCAATATCCGTTGCCGCTTCTTTCGATAGAACGAACGGCTGTTATGTATTTATCCTGGGCGGCGTAATTAAGTGGCATTGTAGGGATTGCTTTGTCCCGATAAGCGGGGCTCGCAACGACGATTTGGATATTGTCATCCTGAAGTCACAGGGGGTGACTGAAGGATCTGGAGGGTGGGGAGAAATAGCAAGCAGGCTGCCACAGCATCAGGCGGTATTATATTCATTCAGCCCTCATCCGTCTCGTCCCGATTTATCGGGACTCGCCACCTTCCCCCGAGGGAAGGCTTTTCATTTTATTCTTTACTATCCAAAACCTATTTTAAACGTTATAATATATATATGATATAACGCATACGACAAAATTATGGAGGAGGGTATGAAAAAGCCGATTCCCGTTTTTATTACGTCGCTGTTTATTTGTGCGTCATTTCTTGCGGGATGCTCTGAAGGCATAGCCGGGACTATCACGCAAACCGCTACGTCTACGTTTACAACCACGACTACTTTTACTACAACTACTGTACTTTCCACAGTCACTACCACAAAAGTTTTATATCCCGTTGAGGATATCACATGGGTAATGGAAGCATACGGGGATGAGTCTACCGATAACCTTGCCCTGGAAGGTTGGGATGTCACATTGTATCTTAACAGCGTGCTGGGGACATTTAACGGTAATGCCGGTATTAATTCATACTGGGGCAGGTATGAGCTAAACGAAACAACAATAACTTACCCGGAAGGATTAGCGATAACGTCCGCAGGTGGCCCTGAAATAGTCATGCAACAGGAATCTGTTTATATAAATATTTTCTCACTTTCCGACACATGTGAAGTCATAGACGGCAAACTGCACATCACAGGCGGAGACGGGTGGATTATTTTCCATCGTAAGTAATACATTTTCGAATTGATTCCCCATTACGATAATTTTATTTCAGTTCAATTATAACCTGCTATTGACTAATACCTCTCCAGAATAGATAATTATATATATTACTTTTTTACTATTTTTAAACGTCGGGGATATTGAATTAAAAATATAAGGAGAAAGATATGGCTTTTTGTAACAATTGTGGCAGTCAATTAAAGCCAGGGGCTAAGTTCTGTGAAACCTGCGGTGCACTTGCAGAAGAAGAAAAGCCGGTCCAATCGGTCAGCGCAGCACCGGGTTATGTTCCTCCGTATCAATCCACCGGGTATATGCCTCCGCCAAAAACGACCGGAGGAGGCAGCAAGTTACCTGTTATAATTCTGGCCTGTGCGCTTGTGGCGGTACTTATCGGCGGTATCATCGGCATTGTCTCACTTAATGGCACAGTCAGTAAACTGAAGACGGAAAATACGGAACTTATTGCGGATAATAATCAACTTACCAGCGACCTGAATACAGCCAATAACAATGTTCTCAGGTTAAACAACGAACTTGTTGAAGCCAACAGTGAAATCAGCGAATTGACCGGTGACCTGAATGCGGCGACCGGGCAGATTAACGACTTAAACAGTGACCTGGCAGCGGCTAACAGCAGCTTGAATGCAGCCAGTGCAACTATTGCTAATTTGGAAGACGAAAATGAGGAACTGGCGGCGGATAAAAGCGAATTGGCTGCGGAGTTAGACGAGGCCTATGACAGTATTCTGGCACTGAATTCGATAATCGACATTATGAATTATAACTACAGTGAAATTATTGCCTTTATCGAAACTAGGTTCGGGCTGGTAGAAGAGGATGCCACGCAATTTGTAACGCCTGATGATTATTATGTAGGTGAACTGGTGGACTGGCTGGTTACGCCCTTTAATTCCTCGGATTGGAACAAGGCATGGGCTGACATGCAGTATATGTACACCTGGGTAATTAATAATATAGAGTACTCCTATGATTCTCCCTTACCGGTACTGCCTCTGGACTTATTTGAAGGCGGTGATATCGGTTGGTTTGGTGAATTCTGGCAGTATCCGGTTGAAACCATTTACTGGGAAAGAGGAGACTGTGAAGACCAATCACTGCTTTTAACCAGCATGATTAAGAACTATGGCGAGGGTGGAACATATGCATATTGTGTCGGGATTAGCAACGGGGAATCGGGGCATATGGCAATATTCTTGCCAGTTACAGGAGGCAACCTGGTAATCTTCGACCCGACAGGTTACTACTTTACAAATATGTGGGGTGAAGTAAATACTAACGTTCCCATCGAACAGGAAATAAACAACTGGCTGAACTGGTGGGCACCCCAGATGCCTGGTGCTGAAATAGATATGTTATTCGATGAAGAGAATTTCTGGACTTTTGACGGCAATGATGATTTTTTGGACTGGTATTTCAGCTAAACTTTCAATCATTTAGCACAAACTGATTGTTAACGGGTCTGTTGAGAATATTCAGCGGACCCGTTATTATTCCATTTTCTTTAATTTTGTGTTGACTATCGGGTTTACCTTAATGATAATATTACCGGTGAATCGTATGTAAATAGTACAGAACAAGGGGTTTTTATGGATATATTGGAAATGCTGGCAAAAAACGAAGAGGAAATGAGCGAGTTGTACCGGTTGTATGCTAAGGTGCTTCCGCAGTATAAAGACCTCTGGCTGGGCCTGGCCGCTGATGAAACAGAGCATGCGCACTGGATTCGTGATTTTGCAAAGGGGGTGGATAAGGGAACATTTGTTCTCGATAAAAAGCTGTTTCCGGAATCCGCCTTCAGTTACTACCATGATTATATGCAGGGAGCCATGGAAAAAGCGTCAAAACGCGGAATTGAACCGATACAGGCTTTTACCGCTGCTTTATATATGGAGCAATCCCTGGTAGAATCCCAGTGCTTCGAGGTGGCAGACACCGGTTCTGTCGATTTTGATAAAGTGGCATTGCGCTTGCAGCAGGCTACAAAGGGGCATGTCCAAAAAATAGAAAATTACTGGTCGAAGGTTAAAGATAACAGGATATAGAATTTTAAAAATTTTTTTGTACTTTTTCGGAATTTTCAGCTAGATGTCAACCATCGTATCGTAAATAGAAAAATATTTCCTCGGAACTCTTGATTTTTCGTGTTGACAAAGGTTTTTTCTTATGATATTATCTATTTACCTTTCTAGGAGAAAGCAATGTTAGAGGAAATCACATAAAAGCTTAAACGGTGTAAACAACCAGGCAACGGCTTGGGAAACTTACCGAGCCGTTTTTTTATGTGCAAAGCACTTTAATAAAAGAATATAGCTAATATCAAATCTGAAGCAGGTCAAGCGTGAAGGGCGCAT
>CAZJVO010000097.1:0-4317 GCA_964549815.1 uncultured Dehalococcoidales bacterium
AAATAGTTAATAATACAGTATGGAGGACGACGATGAAAATCCTTATTATTGAAGATGATGAGAATATGGTTGACTATATCAGGAATGTATTTAACGTTGGCTGGCCGGAAGCTGATTTTATATCCGCATACAAGGGGAAAGATGGGATCAACCTTGTAGAAAAGGAAGTGCCCGATGTTGTGCTGCTGGACCTGGGATTACCCGACATGAGTGGCTTCGATGTATTGAAGCAGATCCGGCGTTTTACCGACATGACGATTATCCTGATTACTGTGAGAGACGATGAGTCGGATATTGTGAAAGGCTTAAGCCTGGGCGCAGATGAATATCTGGTTAAGCCATTCAGGCAACTGGAGCTGTTGGCTCGTGTGAGGGCTTTGACCAGAAGGAAAGTACCCCTGAGTGAGGACCTGTCTGTGAGTTGCGGCCCCCTGCGCTTTGGCAAATCTCTACGCAGTGTTATATACAAGGACAGGGAAATCTATGTAACCCTTACCGAGGGGCGTATCCTTCATAAGCTTATGGAAAGCCAGGGGAAAGTGGTTACTTCTGATGAAATTGCCAGGTTGATATGGGGGGAGCGTTTTTACAGTACGGCAAATGTAAAATCCTACATACATCGTATTCGCCAGAAACTGGAGGACGACCCTGCCAATCCTTCATTAATCATTAATGAACCGGGAGTGGGCTATTATATCAAATTGCAGGATTAATGGCTTCTATCTTTCTATGTCCAAATTAGCCGTCCGACTCGGCTCCTTTACATAACCTGCTATCGGATGTCATCTGTTACTTTTTCAATGAGATGCGAAAGCACTTTACGCTTACTTTACTCACTGTCTGTTATATTATCTTCATAAGAGTTACTCGAGATAGAGGTCTTTCAGGACTTGTATGTTGAATAAGCATGGAGAAGATTATGACTGAGGGTAAGGAAATATCAGCATTAAACCGCCGCGAATTTATCATTAGAATGGGTGGAGGCATGCTGGGATTGGGCTTATTTTCGCTTTTCCCTGTACTGGGGACAGGCTGTAATGCGATGATTGTCGAGGGAGAAGAGCCGGACGAAAATAGTCCCTTCTATCTCGATAAAATTATCAGTGTATATATAGTAATGGAAGAATCCGACTGGATTTCGCTGCTAACCAATTCTGCCGATGAAAAATATAAACAGGCTGATTTGTGGTACGGCAGCATTGTTTTGTCAGGCATAGCTATCAGGGCCAAAGGAAATTATAAAACTGTAGCAGAAATATACCCTGATTCTATTCGTTACAGTTTAAAAGCTGATTTGAATTTGTTGAATGCTGAACAGAATCTCGATGGTGTCAGGAAACTCAATTTCAACAATAACTGGAGCGACCCCACGTTTATGCGTGAAATTCTGGGTTATGAATTATTCAGGAGTATGGATGTTCCCGCTCCCCGCGCTTCGTTTATCGACCTCTGGGTTAACGATATTCACCTCGGTTTGTATACCATGGTTGAACAGGTAGACAAAGCCTTTATCGAGCGTAATTTTACGTATACCAATGGAAACCTCTATAAACCTGAAAAACCTGCTGGCAATCTTGCCTGGACGGAGGCAGACCTGGGAGAAGAAGCTGATGATTCAGGCAGCGATATCAATATCGGCGGGGGGAGCTTCGATGATATTACCGATGTAATTGATGGGGATGATGAAAGCGATTCGGATGCTATAAATACGGAGGCAAGTTCTCTAATCGAACAGATGGGCTTAAAAACGAACGAGAGCACCTCTGACCACACTGTATTATACAAGTTGCTTGATGTACTCAACAATGAGCCCGACGATACCTTCGCTGAAGAAATCGAAGAGGTGCTGGACGTGGACGAAGTTCTGCGTTATCTGGCAGTATCGGTGGTCATGGTACATCTCGATAATTATATCGGGTCGGGCGAGAATTATTATCTTTACGAAAACGACGGTAAATTTGTGATTATACCCTGGGATTTGAACCTGTCATTCGGTACTTATCGTACAGCCCTGAGTATGGAACAGGTCATCAAGTATTACATAGATGAACCCACCTGCGGACCGATGTCCGATAAGCCTCTTGTTAAGCGGCTGCTTTCAAACGCTGCATATCTTGAGAAGTATCATGAATACATTGAAAAAGTGCTCGACGAGGGATTCGATAATGATACTATAAATACCCGTATCGATGAATTGGCGGAATTGATTCGCTCTTATGTGAAGGACGATGAGACAAAATTTTACACGGCAGAGCAATTTGAAGAGGGGATTTCGGGGCAGGTTGTCAGTGGAGCTGTTGCATTGGGTAATGAAGGAATACCAATCGGTTTAAAATATTTTGTGGAACAGCGCAGCCAATCCGTAAGAGCCCAGCTTGATGGCACCCTCAAATCTGGTTCAGGAACGGGGGCAGGTAACGGTGTAGGCGAAAGCAATACCAATGGCAGCTCCGTGGGAATCGGCGGTGCTGTAATCGCACTTGGTAGTACCATTGCAGTTACAGGCACAGGCGCAGCTGTCAGCGGCAATATCATCAGCATCACTAAAGGCGGCAATTATGAAATCAGCGGCACGCTGGAAGACGGACAGATTATCGTAAACGCCGATGATGCCGGTGTAAATCTGATACTTAAAGGGGCAAATATAAAATGTTCCGATAATGCCCCTATTTATATTCTCGATGCGGAAGAAACTACGATTACACTGGCTGATGGAACGGAAAATTTTATAACGGATGGCAGCTCGTATATTATAGAGGATACTGAATCAGGCGAACCAGATGCTGCTATTTTCAGCAAAGATAGTCTTATTATCGAGGGGAACGGTTCGTTAACAGTGGCTGCAAACTACCACAATGGTGTTGCCAGTAAGGACACGCTCGTTGTATCCGGTGGTAATATAATAATAAATGCTGTTAACGATGGTATTCGGGGCAGAGATTCCATTACAGTCATCGATGGAGCTATTACGGTAGTCGCTGGTAGTGACGGTATTCAGTCCAATAACGACGAGGATGCAGCTCTCGGGAATATCACTGTTACCGGCGGGAAGATAAATATAACTGCCGGCGCTGATGGTTTGCAGGCTGAAACGAACATTACCGTCAGCGGCGGCGATTTAGCCATAAATGCTGACAGCGATGGTATTAACGGCAAGGATTCGGTCAATATCACGGGAGGTAATATTACCGTCGACGCTGCCAGTGATGGCATTCAGTCCTCTAATACAGAAGATGCCATGCTCGGATATATACTAGTCGGCGGCGGTACGCTGAATATAACTGCCGGAGGAGACGGTATTCAGGCGGAAACTGATGTTACCATAAGCGGCGGGGAATTGACTATATCATCGGGCGGAGGCAGCGCTAACGGCAATACTACAACCGGTGGCAGCGACTTTTTCGGCGGGATGGGTAATACTACTGCTTCGGGTGACAGCTGTAAAGGCATAAAAGCCGCGAACTATATCACTATTACGGGAGGCACTATCGATATCGATTCAGCCGATGATGCCGTTCATTCGGATAATACTATAACTATCGGGGGCGGAAGCCTTTCCATAGCAGCAGGGGACGACGGAATCCATGCGGAATCTGCGCTGGTTGTTAACGAGGGGACTATTGATATTACGAAATGCTATGAAGGTCTGGAAGCTCCGGCTATTACCATAAACGGCGGCGATATTCATGTTGTTGCCAGCGATGATGGCATAAACGGTGTGAGTACCGGGTCTACCGGCGGTATTTTTGGCGGCATGGGTGGAATGAATGAAACCGGCGCCTTCCTTTGCGTAAATGGAGGCTATGTTTACATCAATGCTGCGGGGGATGGAATTGATATAGGCGGTTCCATTGAAATGACCGATGGCACTGTTTTCGTAAACGGCCCTACGAATAGTGCCAACGGGTCTCTGGATTTTTCGAATTTTAATATGAAAGGCGGTACGATTATAGCGGCAGGAAGCTCGGGGATGGCGCAGTCTCTCAGCACTTCATCCGGCCAGTATTCGGTAGCGATAACCTATACTTCATCTCAGGCAGCCGGCACAATCGTTCACATTGAGTCCGAATCTGGCGATGATATACTTACATTCGCTCCTGCAAAGACCTACCAGTCGATAGTCTTCAGCTCCCCGCAGCTTAAAAAGGGAGAGACCTATGCGGTTTATACTGGGGGCAGTTCAACAGGAACTGTGGTTGATGGTTTGTACAGCGGCGGCAATTATAGCGGCGGCACCCTGATAAGCACCTTTACGGTTTCAAGCATGGTAACCACTGTCGGTTCATCCGGAGGCAATTCAGGGGGTGGTGGGAGGAG
>CAZJVO010000098.1:0-4151 GCA_964549815.1 uncultured Dehalococcoidales bacterium
TATTGGAAAAAGTAAAAGAGCTTGAGAGTCGGGGGTTTCAATATGAGCATGCCGAAGCATCGTTCGATTTGCTGGTTCACCGTGCTCAGCCCGATTATAAATCACCCTTTGAACTGGTTGATTTCCTGGTGATAATAGAAAAGAGACGCAGGACTTCCACTTTACAAAATAATGAGGCTACTCTTTCAGAAGCTATGGTCAAGGTTAAGGTGGATGGGGAAATAATGCATATGGCGTCGGAGGGGAACGGTCCGGTTAATGCCCTCGATAGGGCTCTGCGAAAGGCCTTGATACAATTTTATCCCCAACTTTCGGAAATTAAGCTGATAGATTACAAAGTGCGCATTCTTGATTCGATGAGCACAGAGTCTCAGGTAAGAGTGCTTATCGAATCAAGCGACGGAACAGAGCAGTGGAGAACGGTAGGAAGTTCATCCGATATTATCGAAGCCAGCTGGCTGGCACTGGCTGACAGCCTCGAATACTGGTTAATAAAGCACGGATAATTTTTAGCCCTCTCTTGTCCAGAAATCGAGGCTAAGATATTTCCATCCCCCATCGGGGAGTATTGTCACTATATTCCCTTCTTCAATTTCACCGGCTACTTGAATAGCCTGGTGTATCAATGCTCCCGATGACTGCCCACAAAATAAACCTTCATCCACGAGTAATTTTTTGGCAGCATCATTAGCCTGCTCGCTGGTAACATATACCCTTTTGGTAATCAGATTTAAATCCAGCACTGGGGGGATGTAGGATTCAAGGCATCTCAGTCCCTGAATGCAATCACCAGGAGGAGGTTCAATCCCGATGGTCTGCATTTGTGGAAATTTCTCTCTGAGCCTTCTGGTAACGCCAACGATGGTGCCCCCGGTACCGATACCCGCAACAAGATAGTCTATTTTTTTATAGTGGAAATCATTTATTATCTCTACACCAGTTGTCTCATAGTGAGCTAATGGATTCGCCGGATTGGCAAACTGGTCAGGCATGTAATATCTGGCGTCTTTAGCAACCATCTCTTTAACCAGATTCATAGAACCAAGGACTCCCTCGCTGGCGCTGGTAAGTATAAGTTCGGCTCCGAATATTTTAATGAGCTGCTGCCTCTCTTTGCTCATATTTTCAGGCATAACGATGGTAACCTTGTAACCCATTTTTTTGCCCAGCCACGCCAGGGCTATCCCTGTATTCCCACTGGTTGCTTCTATAATAATTTTATTTCTGTTAAGCTGTCCGCTTTTTACGGCGGCTTCAATCATGTATTTCGCTACGCGGTCCTTGGTACTGGCACTGCCTCCCAGATTCTGCCCTTCGAGCTTGGCGAGAATACGCACTTTCTTGTTTTTTACCATCCCGGGCAGTTCCACCAGAGGGGTATGCCCAAGAGCCTCCAGAGCGTTTTTGAAATACATATCCGCCTCCTTTTAATATTGGGTAGATTATAGCACCAACTGGAGCCCCTTTTAAAATCCCGATGCTTTCTACAACGTTTATCTATATAAATCTGTTTTACCTTGAGAGTCCGGATATGTTTCTGAATTTATATAAGACCTATCAATTTTATGCTTACCTTAGAATTTATTATATAATATACGTAATATGTAGAAACATAATTGAACATATTTAATGGGGGATGTGATAATGGCTGATATAAAAAGTTTTCGTGAAATCGCAATGGAGAAGGCTGCTTCTATCGGGGAAGCATCTGAGGAAGAACGGTTGAAATGGAAATATGTTCCTGAAGGGGAGAAACTGGCGGCTTCCTGTCTGAATGAGGGATATGATATAAAATCCAAGATTGATAGTTATGATAAAAAAGTCCGCGAATTCGTCTTACAGGGGGCTGAAAAGGTATTTATAAGCAATATTAACATTCCTAAAAACGATTATATAAAAAATAATAATGAAAAGGCTATGAATAATCTTCTCTTTATAAAAAAGGACAAAAACGCTGTTAAAGAGATTTTCAATCAAATCAATTACATTTTTGACCATTATAATACACAGGGCAAGCAGCAGAGAGAGCAGGCTTACGAACTTCTCAAGAGCGACTTTCAAAACAAGATAGAGCGGGCACTGGAAAAGCAGCTCGGTACCAGCACCAATTTAGCTCTCAACGTGGAGAGCTTGCCTCAATTTCAGGATGAATGGCGAAAAACGCTTTCACAGTTTGATAGTCAGTATAATAATTATCTGAATGAATACAAAGAGGCTCTTAGAAATATCGATTAACATATGAGAAGGTGCAGGGTTTTTCGATGGATAGCTATAGCGATAGAATAGAATATGCAGCGAAAAATACCATAATATTAAGGTTGCCCAAACAGAAGTTGTCCACATTCGGGCAAACCAATATCAAGTATTATATAGTTACCGAACCAATATATAAGGAACTGGGAGGCAATAATATTGAGACAATACTCAGGCAAGGGCATGTTATTGCAGAAAAACCACGGGTAGTTACTCCATATTATCTGTCACGTCTGGAGGGGTTCAGCACGGAAGCCAGAAAATATTTTGATAAAGTCAGTGAAATATACGGGGCTAATTCACCGGGAATATATTATACATATCGCAACGAAGCCGGTGAACTAACCATTATCCCCGATAATATAGATGCCGTGGTAGATAAACTAAATGACGATATCGAAGAAAGGGCTGAGCCTCTGTCCGCTATTATTTTAGGGCAGGATGACCTCTGGGATGTCTCATTGATGAAGTTTATATATGAGATAACTCGAGCTTCAGTCTATAGAAATCTGGCTCAGCTCGAATCCAGGGGACTTTTGGATGTTGACTCCGGAGGAGTCCCCATGGAAGCCCGGTTGAGGATTGAAGAACTTTTTGAGAAGCTTATCCGCGGTGATATATCACCAATGGCTTTGCAGAATGAATTAAAATACTGGGGTCTGTTTGAAGCATATCAGGACAGATTTTTTAAAACCCTTAATTCTGCTTAGGAGCAGGGCAGTATTTGTATATTGCAATTGAAGTCTGTATGGTTGGGAATATTTATTCGAGTATATTGTTGACATGTTTGGGACATCATAGTATATTAAACGAAAGCAGCCAGTAATCTTAAAATTTTATTACCAACTAAGCCCTCCGAGTTGTTATTGCCTGAGAGCTTATAGCTTATGGATAACAACCGGTTAAGGTATATGGGAAACTTATATACCACCCGTATTTGGAAAGGGGGGATAATATCTTCATAAATTATTATGCCTCCCTGCTGGGGATATTGGTTTTTATACCAGTATATTATTCTGCAACATTATGCGAATAAATGGGAGGCTAAATGTCAAACCTTGTTGATTCATTTCATCGAAATATCAACTATATGCGCATATCTATTACAGACCGCTGCAACATGCGTTGCATATATTGCAATTCACATCTTGCACCGCATCTGACGCATGATGATATCCTCAGATATAAGGAAATTCAAAAGATTGTTAAAGCAGCCGCCAGATTAGGAGTAAAGAATATACGTATAACCGGCGGTGAGCCCCTTGTGAGGCCCGATGTAGGAGCACTGATTGAACTCCTATATCTGGTTGAAGGAATAAATGAGATATCATTGACAACAAATGGCGCCTTCCTTGAAAAATATATGGATGAACTGAGGGAAGCTGGATTAAAAAGAGTTAATATCAGTCTAGATAGTTTTAATCCTGATAAATTTAAGTATATAACCGGTGGCGGCAATCTTGAAGATGTTATGAGAGGCATTGTAGCGGCAATAGAGGCAGGGCTTGACCCCGTAAAGATAAATATGGTGCCGATTAAAGGGATTAACGATGATGAAATAGCAGACTTTGCCAGAAAGAGTATTACCGATGGTTGGAATGTACGCTATATTGAATATATGCCCTTTGCCGATTCCGAGGATGACAAGAAAAAAATGATGGGGATAGATGAAATAAAGGCAGTCATTATAAATACTGTCGGTCCACTGGAGCCATGCGGAACAGCAGCTGGCAACGGCCCTGCAAAATACTATAGATTTGCGGGTTCAAAGGGGACAGTCGGATTTATCGGCGCAATGACACACAGTTTTTGTTCTGAATGCAACAGGTTCAGGCTTACAGCGGATGGCAGACTTATGCCCTGCCTGATGCAAGATGATGAAATAGATATTAAAGGAC
>CAZJVO010000099.1:0-4119 GCA_964549815.1 uncultured Dehalococcoidales bacterium
TATCATATTTGGACTATAGGCTGCCAGATGAACAAGGCAGAATCCGAGAGGCTGGGCAGTCTGTTCGAACAGATTGGCTATAAGCCTGCTGCGTCTGTAGAAGAAGCCGACCTGATTTTGCTCAATAGCTGCGTTATCCGCCAGAGTGCCGAAAACAAGGTGGTCAGCAAAATCGGCGCGCTCAAGTCGTTAAAGAAAAACAACCCTGACTTGAAGATTGCACTGACGGGATGCCTGGTCGATTCTAATATCGATAAATTAAAGAAGAGATTCCCGGTTGTGGATTACTTTTTTAAAGCAGGAGAGATGCCTCCATGGATAGATGAAAGTCAGACGGCAAACATCATCCCCTTGAAACCCTCCATCAGCACATTTATAAATATCATACAGGGATGCAACAACTTTTGCTCTTACTGCATCGTCCCCTACCGCAGAGGCAGGGAAAAGAGCCGCACAGTGGATGAAATAGTCTGCGAGGCGAAGACCCTGGTATCGAGAGGAGCAAAGGAAATAATTCTCGTTGGACAGAACGTTGATTCATACGGGCACGACCTGCTCGATAAACCCGACCTTGCCGCATTATTAGAAGAGATAAATAAAATCGAAGGGCTGAAAAGGCTGCGCTTTCTGACCAACCATCCCAAGGACATGAGTGACAGGCTGATAGAGGCCATCGCCAAGCTGGATAAGGTTTGTGAAGAAATCAACCTGCCGGTGCAGGCCGGAGACGACGAAATTTTAAAAGCGATGCGGCGCGGATATACCTCTGAATACTACAGAGACCTGGTAAAACGGATACGAGCTAAATTGCCCGATATCGCCATTTCCACAGATGTTATTGTCGGATTTCCGGGAGAGACCGAAGCCCAGTTCCATGCGACGGTGGATTTACTTAAAGACCTGCGGTTCGACAATGTGCATATAGCCGCCTATTCCACCAGAACGGGAACGATTGCATCAAGAAAATATGAGGATAATGTACCGCAAGAGGTAAAAAAATATCGTGTCGATACCATCGAAAAATTGCAAAGAGATATTGCCGCAGAGATAAATGCCGCTCTGCTCGGTAAGACAGTAGAAGTACTGGTGGAAGGCAGAAAGAAGGGAAAGTGGAACGGAAGAAGCCGAAGTGGTAAACTGGTATTCTTCAGCAGTAAAAACGACCTCCTCGGAGAGGTAATAAATATAAAAATCGAAAAGACCAGCCCCTGGTCACTACAGGGGTATATTATTTCTGAATAACAGGCATTGAATTAAGGAGTTAAAAATGACAAAAAAAATTATGGCTTCTATACTGGGGGTGATTTCTATCCTCAGCATAGCTTTGCTCGGCAGCTGCACAACCGCCTCAGGCGAATCCAATACCACCAGCACTATCTATATGATAGTTTTCATGGTGCTGCTATTCGGTATTTTTTATCTGCTGATCATTCGCCCTCAAAGCAAGCGGCAAAAAGAGCATATGGACCTTATCAATAACCTTAAAGTCGGCGATAGAATCATCACTATCGGCGGCATTTACGGTAAAATCGATAGCATCAGAGAAGATAGTTATGTCATTAAGGTCGAATCTGGTGAACTCATAAGAATAGCGAAAAATGCTGTCTCCGGCAAACAGCCGGATGAAGTGAGCTAGGATTCAAACCACTTCTCTATCTTCCATCTTCTTATAATGGCATATCGGAGGTAGCTACATTAATACTTACGATTACGTCATAATCGGCAGCGGGATTGCCGGATTGTACTGTGCCCTGCTTGCACAAAAGCAGGGCAGCGTCCTCATGGTCACCAAGGGCAGCATAGAAGATTGCAATACCCGCCATGCTCAGGGAGGCATTGCCGCCGCCATTGGTATCAATGATTCTCCGGAGCTTCACTACAAAGATACCATCCTGGCAGGGGATGGATTGTGCAATGATGAAATAGTGCGTATCCTGGCAGAAGAAGGCCCAGATAGAATAGCCGACCTGGTCAATCTAGGCGTGCCTTTCGATACCGTGGATGGCGAAATAGCACTTACACTGGAAGCTGCCCACAGCACACCTCGCATCCTCCATGCCGGAGGTGATGCTACCGGTGAACATATCGAGGTTACACTCAGTAAAAGAGCACGTGCCGCTGGCCTGCCGGTACTGGAGCACCACCTGGCAACTGATATTATTATTGAAAATAACAGAGCCCGGGGCGTCAGAGTCCTGGATTGTGAAACAGGGGCAAAGGAAGAATTCGAATGCCGCTACCTCATCCTGGCAACTGGCGGAGCAGGACAGCTTTTTAAATTCACCACCAATCCCCCCGTGGCTACAGGGGACGGAATTGCGCTGGCTTTGAAAGCCGGCGCCGAAGTAACCGATATGGAATTCTTCCAGTTCCACCCCACCGCCCTGCGCATGCCGGGAGTAGCCCCCTTCCTGATTTCGGAGGCAGTACGCGGTGAAGGTGGAATACTCCGAAATATCGATGGGAAGCGCTTTATGCCCGAATACACACCCCTTGCAGAACTGGCTCCCAGGGATGTGGTAGCTCGCAGTATCCTGAGCGAAATGAAAAAAACGCAGCAACCCAATGTATTTCTCGATGTAACCCATCTGGCACCCCATCGCATCACCACCCGCTTCCCCCACATATATCAATTCTGCATGGACCATGGCCTGGATATAACCAGTGACCTGATACCGGTTGCCCCGGCCGCTCATTACATGATAGGCGGCATACGCACCAACAGCTGGGGAGAGACATCGGTACCGGGTCTTTTTGCCGCCGGGGAATGTGCTGGAACAGGAGTACACGGAGCCAACCGCCTGGCTTCCAATTCCATGCTGGAAGTGCTTATTTTCGGAAAAAGAATCTTTAAAAGAATAGAACAGGGCATAGATGAAAAAAGGAGCGGAGAGCACAGCGACAACCTGCCGAATGGCAACCTTCACCACACGCTAAAAGACAGAACCCCGATTTCGAATGCCCCTCATCTTAGCCTCGAGGCGCTGCAAAACCTGCTCTGGGATAACGTGGGGATAGTACGCGATAAGAAGGGGCTGACCGAAGCGGTAGATATACTGGGGACATGGCAATGCTCTCTGCCCGAGCCTGAAAACAGACAATCACACGAACTGGCGAATATGATAATCACCGGCCGATTAATCGCCGAAGCCGCCCTTTTAAGAGAAGAAAGCCGCGGCGCTCATTTTCGTTCTGACTTCCCACAGCGCTCAGCGGCATGGCTGAGGCATATCGTAACGACCATAGAAAAAAGCGAGTAATTCATGTATAAGCTGCCGCAGGAACAAATAGAGAGCATTGTCAGGCTGGCACTCGAGGAGGATGACTTCGAAAACGATATAACCAGCCGGGCTATCATTCCCCCGGAGCAAATAGACACCGCTCTTATTATAGCTAAAGCATCCGGCATTTTAGCCTGCGTAAATATCATACCACCTGTATTTCATATGGTTGATTACTCGCTCAAGGTAGATATCCTGCAAAAAGATGGACAAATAGTAAAACCGCACGACCCCATTGCCAGAATTGCTGGTAAGCTGCAAAGCATTCTCAGTGCGGAGAGGACTGTCCTTAATTTTTTAAGCCACTTAAGTGGAATTGCCACGCAAACTGCAGGGTATGTTGAAAAAATCAAAGGCACAAAAGCCGTCATCAGGGATACCCGCAAGACCCTGCCAGGGATGCGCCTGCTGGAAAAATATGCCGTAACCGTCGGCGGTGGCCAGAATCACCGCTTGAATCTGGCGGATGGCATTTTGATTAAAGACAATCACATCGCTTCACTCAGAAAAGACGGCCTTACTCTGACAGAGATAATAGCCAGAGCAAGGCAGAACAGCCCCGAGGATATGCCCATTGAGATTGAGGTCAACACTGTCGAAGAGGCAGCCGAAGCGATGGAAACCGATGTGGATGTCATTATGCTGGATAACATGAGCATTGAAGACATGAAGACTGTTGCAGCCATACCTCATACAAAGGTCAGGCTCGAAGCCTCCGGCGGCATCACACTGGATAACATCAGGGATGTGGCATTAACCGGGGTAGACTATATTTCAATAGGAGCATTGACTCATTCGGCAAAGGCGCTGGATTTCAGCCTCGAAGTCGAATAGCTTC
>CAZJVO010000100.1:0-4088 GCA_964549815.1 uncultured Dehalococcoidales bacterium
CGGTATGTTTCTGTTGCACTTTCCGTGGGGTTACCCCCCCTGGGCGTTACCCAGCATCCTGCCCGGAGGAGCTCGGACTTTCCTCCCCGATAAAATCGGAGCGGTCACCCGGTTTACTTAGCCCATCTATACTCTAGTATAGAAAGAGGTATTAGTCAAACGATTATCGATTTTGGTTGCCAATAGCAATGGGTATGCGCCCTTTTCGAAATTCGCAATTTCTATCTCTGGATTTGATTTCCAATTGAATAGAAGCACTATTTATAGGCTTTATTCGCCAGGGCATCCGCTTGCCGGTTCTGTTCGCGGGGAATGTGCCGAACCTTGAAGGACTCAAAATTCCCTGCCAGCATTTTTACCTGTTCAAAAAGAGGCTGAAGTGTATCCTTTTTAACGCGATATTTGCCGGTTAATTGATTTACGACGAGCTCGGAATCCGAGTTCAGTTCCACCTGTTTGGCACCCAGCCTGAGAGCTTGCTCAAGAGCAGCGATAATGGCTCTATATTCAGCCTGGTTGTTGGTGGTAACACCAATGGCTTTAGAGATAGCATTCAATAATTTCCCCGTTTCATCCCTGATGGTAACACCGATAGCCGCCTGCCCGGGATTGCCCCGCGAGGCTCCGTCTGTATTTATGATAACTTTATTAATAATCTTCTTAAACCTTTCCCAATGCCAATTATGGCAGATATAAAATACGATGGCAGCTACTGCATTCGACTATCTGCCCCACCCTGACCCTCTGCAATTCAGCCGTCGACAGTGATATCCGACAGCCGTGGCACATCCCCTGCTCGATTTTAGCAACTGCCACTCCCTTCCTTGCCTTTAATTGATTATAATAATCCAGTACCTGCGGTTCAATTTCCGCAGCCATCATCTCCCGCTTATTTCCAAGTTCCGATATACTGTTCCTTAACTGCTGAATCCGAGCAAGAAGCTCGGCATGCTCATTGCACCATTCGGACTCCAGGGACTTTAAATAATCCTCCTGAACCATCTTTTCAGCTCTAACATCTTCTATTTGCGCCATAACCTCAAGAGCGTCCTCTTCCAGCTGCTGGCGCTTTGACTCCATTGCACTGACTTCCTGTTGCAGATTTGTCAATTCTTTGGGGTTATTGATACGCCCGCTATATAAATCCTCATTGGATTTACGTACTTTTACACCGATATCATCTATCGCCCATTCTATTTCACGTTGCCTTTGCTCCAGTTCTTCCAGCCTTTTTTGAATGGACAATAATCCGGAGCGTGCTTCAATTACTTTATCGCTTTCCCCCAGTTTTTTAAGACAGGCATCCAGAGCCTTTTGGGCAGACTCGATTTCAATCTCCGCTTCCTGTAATTGATATAACTTCTGTGTAATCATAACGGTTACACCCTATTTTATAAGGACATCAAGATAATAGCAATCTACCACACTATCTGAGCAAATATCATGCCTGTACAGAGTTAAAACCAATAAAAAGTCTCTTCCACAGTTTAAAAGGAAGAGGCTTTTGGGGTACTAATTGGTATTGCCGATAAGATAATCGACAGCCCATTGCACCAGTTCATCTCCCGTCAAATCCGTTAGTATATCCGGCGTGATGCCCACACCTTCGATGAGGTGGCCATCAGGGGTCAACCATCGAGCGGTGGTCAAATACAATCCACCCCCGTTGGGGAGCTCTACCATAATATTAACACTGCCCTTTCCATAGGTAACCTTCCCTGCTATCAATGCCCTGTCATTATCCTGTAGCGCACCTGCCAGCACTTCACTGGCGCTGGCACTGTTTTCATTCACCAGCACAATTACAGGCAAATCCGTAACAATATCCTGAGCATCAGCAGTATATGTCCTGGTGCTTCCGTCATTATATCTTATAGTAAGAATATCACCATCGGTATAAAAACAACTGGCTATATTCAACAACGCTGTCAACTGCCCACCGGGGTTATCACGCAGATCCAGTACTATCCCGGTAGCACCCAGGCTGGTAATGGCCTTTAATGCCTCACTGAATTCTTTATCCGTGTCCTGGGCAAACTGGTCGATTATTATATAAGCAATAGTTCCGACCATCTCATAGCTCACGCTGGGTGCATCTATTTCCTGCCTCACAACGGTAATCTCCACCGGTTCGGAAGCATTCGGATGCAGTATTTTCAGGGTTACCGACGTGCCTTCCTCACCACGCACCCTTATAACCAGTTCGTTAAGCGACATTCCTTCGGTGGCAACCCCGTCAACCTCGAGTATAATATCACCGGGAATTAATCCGGCTTGCTCCGCCGGCGCACTGTCATAAACCCTGGATATGACAAATACACCTTCTATCATAGATACCGATACACCTATGCCGCAATAGGTGCCGGCTGTATCATCTTTATCCAGTGCATATGTCTCAGGGTCAAGATAAACCGAATGTGGGTCATCCAGATATTCCAGCATCCCTTCGATGGCATACTGACTCAACAGCCCACGGTCTATGTTATCGTTCTCAACATAGTCTTCGACAATTACCTCCCAGGCTTTTTCAACACTCGCCAAATAAGGGTCATCTGTCGTTGCGGTATTATCTTCATCTATCCCAAGGTAGTAACCTGCCTGAAAACTTACTCCCAAAGCCAATACTATAGAGAGACTGATTAATATTACTTTTATTTCTCTGGACATATGGATTACCTCTCATTTTTATAAAAATGTAATATACCTGTTATCAGGAAAAACACAGGCCAAAAGCATGTATTCATAACTTTTTACCCATTATGATACTTGAGAATGCGGAAAGAAATGGTAAAGATATAACAAGATTATATGTCTAACTCATTGAAAACCCCTGCCGGAGCATAAACTACCCCTACCATGCTGGGGCCTGGATGTGCTCCCAGAGCAACGGAGATACTCCCCACAGGAAGCCATGTACACTCAAACATCTTGTCTATCATCTCACGCAGCATCTGCGCCCCCTCAGGATTGAAGGTATGCATTACCTGCACCCTTAAAGCACTACCCGGCTGGTGCTGCTTGGAAATTAAATCAGCTATCCCTTTTATTGCCCGCTCAAAGGTTATCGCCTGCCCCAATTGAACATAGGTGCCCTTCACCCTTTCAACCCCGATAAGTGGCTTTATATTCAAGGCTGTGGCTATTAATCCCTTTATATGGCTGATACGCCCACCGTGAATAAGATACCTCAATTCTTTCAATGTATATACGATATCCGTGGCATCGTTAATACGCTTCAGTAAATCAAGGATTTTTTCTTTGGACCAGCCGATTTTATTAGCCTTAGCCGCCGCTTCCACCTGCCATCCTGCCGCGACCGAAAGCGTCTTGGTATCTACATGAGTTATGTTAGCTTCAGGGACCATTCTTGCAGCTAATTGGGCTGCATTCAATGTCCCGCTTAACCCGGAACTCATATGTATGGAAAGGATATCAGGGTCGTCCTTTGCCAGCTGGCGGTAAAGATTTACAAAATCCCCGGGAGATGGCTGGGATGTTCGGGGTAAACCCTTGCTTTTTTCCAGCAAGGGATAAAACTCCTCCGGTTGTATATCCACACCGTCACGATAGGTCTTCCCATCGAGCGTTATGGTAAGAGGAACAACATTAATCTTCAATTCTTTCATCTGGTCACGAGGAAGGGTAACATCTGTTCCGCTATCTGTTACAATCTGCAAATTCTTTCTCCTTATCCATTACCCACAATAAACTTCCCACGACCTTACGGTCGGAGTATTAAGCAACACGACCTTTGGTCGAACAAGGAATTTCTGCATCCCTCGACCTGTCGGTCGGGGTATTCGTGTTAGGGGAGTATAAAATAGGAAACGCTTCTCCCCTTCTCGCTATGCTCATCCCACATTCACAGGGTTTAAATCGAATAATCAGCAGATAGTTTACTGCTGTAAATCGGCATTAATATCAATTTTGAAGGGTAGTTTAACATGCATCATAATTACACCGATTCTTAATCCAATTTCCCCATCCCATTTATAATTCTAACACAGTACCAGAACACCAACAAATACAGTAACAACAACAAGCTTTTTATAAAGCATATATGCTTTCTTTACCTTCCTGCCCTGCAT
>CAZJVO010000101.1:0-4020 GCA_964549815.1 uncultured Dehalococcoidales bacterium
TAGAAGAGGCCATAAAAGAAGCTGTCAAACAAAATGCACGCAAGTTGAGCTATATTACAGCAATTTTAGAGCGCTGGGCAAAAGAAGGTAGAAGCAATGGAGCATATAGGCGAGATTCTAAAACGGACAACCCTGAAAAATACACAAAAGGCCAATACGGACGCTTCGTCCAGCATTGAAGAAGAGCCTTTTGCCTCATTAAAATGCCCTGTTTGCAGCGGTGCCGGATTCGTATATCCGCTGCTGCCTTCGGGTAAACCCGATTACACCAAAGTGGTCCCCTGCGAGTGCCTGTGCAAAACCACCAACCGGAACAGGCAGATAGTGCTCGAAAAATACAGCAACCTGGGCTCATTGAAAAGGCTAACATTCGATAATCTCATTCCACAGGGAAGGAGCGGCTGTATCGCCAATCAGGAAAAATTTAAAGAGGCTTATAATGCCGCCAGAAAGTTTGCAGAAAATCCACAGGGATGGCTGGTATTTATCGGCCCCAGTGGATGTGGCAAAACCCACATGGCGGCAGCCATTGCCAATGAGCGTATCAAGAAAGGGTTCCCCGTTTTTTTTATCACCGCCGCCGATCTCTTAGACCACCTGCGTTCTGCATTCAGTCCAGAAAGCGAAATAACCTATGACAGGCTCTTCGACCAGGTACGCAATACCCCCCTGCTGATTCTGGATGACCTGGGGGCACACTCCGATAAACCCTGGGCCAAAGAAAAGTTGGACCAATTGTTGAATCACCGCTTCAACAACGAATTGCCCACAGTGATCACTACCACCCCCCCGATAGAACAACTGGGGGACAGGCTAGTAAACCGAATAACAGACCCTCGCTTATGCCAGGTCTTCCATATAGAAGAGCAACCAGAAGAGGTAATGGATACCGGCTGGGGCGAAGGATTGGAGTTGCAAAAGAAAATGACCTTTGCCAGCTTCGACTGGAAGAGAGTAAACCTGCCAGCCAGGCAGAGAGAGAATCTGGAGCGGGTCTATCGTCTGGCTTTCGAATTCGCCAGGGCCCCGGAAGGCTGGCTGGTACTACAGGGAGTTACTGGTTGTGGTAAAACACACCTGGCATCGGCTATCGTGAATTATCAATACCAGGCTAAAAAACCGGCACTGTTCATATTTGTACCCGAATTTTTGGACCATCTACGTTCGGCTTTCAACCCCGATAGCAAAATCTCCTACGACCAGCTCTTTGAAAAGGTTAAAACTACCCCGCTGCTGGTACTGGACGATTTCGGAGAGCAGGCAGCTACCCCCTGGGCAAAAGAAAAGCTGTATCAGGTTATCAACTCACGCTATAACGCCAGGCTGGCAACGGTGATTACCACTCGCCTGTCGCTGGATGAAATAGATAGCCCGATTCGCTCCCGCTTCATAGACCCCAAAATAAGTGTAACCTTTGCTATTGAGGCGCCAGACTATCGCGGCGACAGCTCAGCGTCAACTGCTCCCAGATCTGCCAGGACATATACAAGAGCTAAAAAGAACCAGCAGGGACAGGGAAATATATAGAAGTCATCTGTGATTATTTAAGCAAGCCCATTTATCAGGCATATCCATTTCCATACCCATGGCTCAGCCCAATTCCAGCGGGAGCTATATAATCCATAATATGTAAATGGTCATATTAATGGCTGTTGAAAGATTGACATCACAATTAATCGAATCAAAACTTAAAATGGACGAAAATTCTGCCGAAGTTCTTATCGTCCTTTTCGATTCGATGATATAAAGACTTTATGTCAGGCTCGTCTAAAAAACGCAATACCCTCTTTTTCAATTGCCCCGACCCCTTGCCAGGGATGATTTCTACCAGCGTAATCCTTTTTGAGACAGCTTCATTCATGACACGGTTGAGTTCCGCATCGATGGATGCCCCCCTGTTAAAGATGTCGTGCAGATCCAAAACCAGTTTTGCCATATAATTCCCTGTCGATATGATGAGGCGGATAACCAATATCCATCCGCCTCGATTATATCCGATTACAAACCGAAAGATTATTCTTCAGTTATGATAACTTTAGTAATAACGTCGCCGTTCCTGATGTTCTTCAGAATAGCCATATCGCTGGTCATCTGCCCAAAAACGGTGTGATGGTTGTTGAGGTGGGGCTGAGGGGCATAGGTTATGAAGAACTGCGAACCGTTGGTATTGGGGCCGGCATTGGCCATCGATAAAGCGCCGACACCGTGTTTATGAGCAGTAAATTCATCCGCAAATGAATATCCGGGGCCGCCACAACCGGTACCCGTCGGGTCTCCGCCCTGAGCCATGAATCCGGCAATCACACGATGAAAGGTAGTCCCATCATAGAAGCCGTCGCGCGCTAAAAAGACGAAGTTATTGACAGTATTGGGGACATCAGCGGCAAATAATTCCAGAACAATATTCCCTTTTGCCGTTTCAAGAGTAGCCGTATATTTTTTACTGGTATCGATTGCCATAGGCGGAGGAGCGGTATATTTCTTTTGTGCCATTATAATTTCACCCTTTCATAAGTAATTTGGTCTTAACTGCCACTATTATACAATAAGGAAGATAAAAATTCAGAAAACTATATATTCAGGTTGTGTTCAGGTTGGCGTGGTAGAGTAAATATAAATAAAGCATAAGGGAATATATGTTGTTTATAACATTTCAAAAACTATATGGAGTATGGCAGGTAGATAGTAGAAAGCCACTATTCTAAATATCAGAATAGTGGAACGCAGGTATTAATGAGTGAATCAACTGCCCTTCGGTAACATTTTTATATGAGTTGACACGTAATTTGTACATTATTTGGTGGTATAATCGAAACGGATGCGATAAAGCACATTAATTAACTTATATTAATAATATGAGGGAGCGGATTGATATGAAAAAATTTATTCTTCTTCTGCTATCCTGTTTATTGTTTATCATAAGCAGCATCGGTTTTACGGGCTGCAATACAAACGATATTACCGAATCCGATATCTATTTCCCGACCCTTGAAGAACCTGCTAATGCTTACATGGATGCACTGGCAAGAGGCAAATTAATATTGGATGGAGAATATATCCTGCTTAAAAGTAGCTCCCTTTTCTTTAGTGAAGAAATGTTACTTATCTGGCCTTACGGTTATTCAGTAGAGGTAGAAAAAGGAAATATTCATATACTGGATGATAACGGCGATATTGTCGCAAATGTCGGTGACCATGTAAAGATGGGTGGCGGAGAAACTCCCGTTTCACATTTAGAAAATCTTGTTGGAAAATCCCTGCCCGATGATTGGGATGGCACCTGCTGGCTTGTCTCTGAAATTGTAAATGATTAAAAAAACAGCCTATTGCAACAATTCGTTAACTATTTAGTGATATAATCCAATCGAATGCGATAAGATATGCAACTAAATTGATTTAAAAACGTTATATATATAGGAGCCTATAAATAAAGGAGGCTTTTTAAATGTTCAAAAAGCACAAATTTATCTGTTTTATGACAGGATTGGCTGTTTTATCTTTAAGCGCTCTTGTTGCCTGTACGGACAACGAAGCCGCAGCGGCAGGGACACAATCGACAGACCCCGTTTATTATGACGCTCAGATATATGCCGAACTTAATGGCGTCACTATTGACGAGGCTTTACGCCGTTTCGAGTTGCAAAATGCCGCCGGAGACCTGGATGCTGCATTAACAGCAAACGAAGCTGACACCTTTGCCGGACTATGGCTGGAACATCAACCGGAATTCAAGGTCGTGGTAGCGTTCACAAAGGATGGGGAGACAACTATTCAGAAATATCTGACTGAAGAACTGGCGGATGTCGTCGAATTACGCACGGCAGATAAAACCATTACCGAACTAGAAAAGATACAAATGGATTTTTCGAATTCTCTTAAATCCCTGAACATAATTGCCGATTCCTACTGCAATATTCCGGAGAGCAAAGTAATATTCTTGATAAGAAATTCAGACAAAGACCTGTTCGATTCTTATGTAAATAACGGATATATCACAGTTCCCGATAAGGTCTATATCGA
>CAZJVO010000102.1:0-3784 GCA_964549815.1 uncultured Dehalococcoidales bacterium
CTAATCGCCCCGACTCACATATTTTATGTTACTGAACACAGCTTTGTAAAGGCTGGGTGATTATTATACCTGACTTTCGCATTATTAAGAAGCTAAAGCACTGTCGGGGGCTCATTTATTATCTTCAAAGTGTTAAAAGGTTATGAGTAGAAATCTCGTCCATCTATACTTCAGCGCAGAAAATGAGACATGGTCTGGTATTTAGGCCTGCCTGCTGATATGCTCTTGTATTTTTCTCGAAATTATTCGGGTTAAGTTGCCGCTAATTTGTAATCGAACCTTCTCGCCGGGACGTGCATTGCCTGGCCGTCTATTCATGATATAGGCAATTTATCTGCTTTTTGATGAATGGGTGGTAGCATTAGCTTTGATTATATTTCGTTTTATAGCAGTCGATACGGCATGAGCCCTATCATTGACTCCCAGTTTATCGAATATATTGCGGATTTCTCTTTTTACGGTAGAAGCACTGATAAAGAGGAAATTGCTTATCTCCTGGCTTGAGACACCTTCGGCAATCATTTGCAGGATTTCAATCTGACGCTTGCTGAGTTCCGTTGTATTCTGGGTTTTGTTTTTCGTTTGAGCTTCCAGCAGCTGGTGTGTCAGCGATGGAGCAATGGGATTCAATCCTTGATAGACCTGGTGAATAGCCATGGTTATAAGGGCTGCGTCGCTGTCTTTTAACAGGTATCCAGAAACACCGGCGTCCATAGCTTCTTTTAAAAGGGTCATCTCGCTGGTGCTTTCTTCCGAAAAATCGTCGGTATAGAGTGTCAGAATAAGAATCTGCGTATGAGGGAGCCTTTGCTTAATCTGACGGGTGGCTTCTATGCCGTTCATCTTGGGCATTCTCAGGTCCATTACAATAACGTCGGGCAGCAGTGTAAGGGCTTTATCCAGCGCTTCCATCCCATTCTGAGCTTCCCCCACCACTTTCAGAGTATCATCCATATCCAGAATACGTTTCAATCCTTCTCTGACAACATTGTGGTCGTCGACTATCAAAACCTTGATTTTTTGTCCTGCTAAATCGTACATTTATCCTTTTCGTCCCTTCCTTGTTCAATATTAATTATATCTTAAGTGGTATCACCAGACAGCAGGTGGTTCCTTTTCCCGGGGCGCTCTTAACTGTCAGGTCTCCGCAAACCAGTTTGGCCCTGTCCTGCATCCCCAAAAGCCCGAATTTATCCAGTCCGCTGCCGGAGCCGCTCATGCCTTTGAGGTCGAATCCCTGCCCATCATCCTTAATGTAGATGGATAGTACCTTTTCGGTGCATTCTATCGTTATTATTGCATTGCTGGCTTTCGCATGTTTCTGTATATTTGTGATTGCTTCCTGGACTATCCAGTATATATTACTCTCTACCGCGATATTGTTGAGTTTCGGCATTTCACCGATAACCTCGAATTTACAGTTTATGTTTTCTCTCTCAAGAGCGCTTATGGATTGCTTGATAGCCCCGATGAAGCCATGTTCTACCAGAGGCTGGGCTCTCAACCCGGCAATTGCCCGGCGCAGTTCACGAACGCTGTTATGCATCAGGTTTTTAATATAATCGAGTGATTTAGCTGCTTCGGCATAGCGGTTGTCGGCAATCAGTTTGCCGGTGGTTTCTATATCGAATGCGGCTCCGGCCAGCCATTGTGCAACCCCGTCGTGTATTTCGGCTGCCATGCGGCGGCGCTCATCTATCTGGGCTTTATAAACATCCAGCAGCAAGCTCTTCAACTCATCGGTTTTCTTTTGCTGTTTTTTGAGCCTGTTGGATAGCGATAAGTGCCCCAGTGTCATGCTGTTTCTCGATATTATAATCTTTGCAAATTCTATATCATTATTCTTAAAGGGAACGGTTGTGTGTTCTTTTACCAGGTTGACAATACCTATTGCTTTGTCCTCTATGATTACCGGCAACCATATCATGGCAATGCTGGCAAAGCTATCAGGCAAGTCCTCATAGTAATCGAAAGGGGAAAAAACTTTTCCTGTGACGATTGCTTTTTTACTTTTAATAGCCTGTCGGTAAACGCTATCCCAGTCATATTCGGGGGTTCCGCATTTTGCCATAACGCTGTAGTCATTGGCATCTTCATTTTTCAATATACAGGATGCGTAATCTACTTTGATTCTGGATACAATATCGTTTAACAATATTCTGGCGAAGGTCTTTATATTTGAAGTGGAAATGCTGGCAGTTTCATTGACACTTTTTAATATATTCCCCTCTATATTGTCCACAATGTGTTCCGAGTATTTAAGGGAATTTTCAATCAGGCTGAAGAGTTTGTTTTTGCTGAAGGGCTCCACCAGGAAGAACTTGAAGCCGCGACAGGGGAGTTGTGCCGCAAATGCAATATCCTCTCTGCTGGTAATGACAATGACTCCGGTGGCGGGTGGTACCTGCGCCAGTGCTATATTCAACAGCCCAGGGGTTTGAATATCCAGGATTGTTAAATCCCTCGATAGGCGCTCCAGTTTGGTAAAGTTGAAGTCATAAGAAATATCGAAACTATAAATCTGAAAACCCTCTTCGAAGAGGATCTTCTCTATAGAACTCCATTGTAAATCGTTGTTATCTCTGATGATAGCTATGGTTTTTTTATAGTAAGAGGGGACACCTTCTCCTCTTTTCTCAGGAGTAGGGATGACGATATCCATATTTTCTTCTTGCTCATTTTTATTGTACTTCACTAGCGGATGTCTCTTTGCAATAGTCATCTCGTTATTCCCTCCAGTATAGTGAGTTGAACAGGTTTATTATTATAGACTCCGGTTATAATATATGAGGTTCTAATTCTATTTCTGCCAGGTTCGTATATAATGCAATGCTTTTCAATTTATATTATATGGATACTTTTATCGCAAAGAGCATTATTTATATTTATGAAATGGAATTAAACACTCCTTTTCTCCGGATGATTATTTATTGTCCTTTTTCTTCATATAATCTATTAGTTTTAAGAATATAAGCACCAGGGAGCAGATTATAAGCACCCATGACGATAGCCATATTGCCCAGATTAGCGGAGAATTGTCCTGCCCCCCCGCCCATATGATAGTCTGAGCGATAGCAAACAACGCCCAACCGCTTCCCAGAACTACCCAGAACATCCATCTCTCCCCGGTCTTTTTCAGGGTTAAAAAATATCCAATGATGGAAAGAACCACTATACTCCAGGCAAAAATACTGTTAACTATACTTAAAACCATTTTTGCCCTCCCTGTATCACATCAATTGACCCATTAATTTCTTTCTTCATTTAGTCGATAGACTGTTTGAATACTTCCGTATTTTTATTATTATCCGCTTGTATTATGATAATTATCTTTTAAGTTCATAAGTACTAAAAGACTTGACAGGCTCATTTTTTTGAGCCTGAAGTACTATTCGCAGGTCTTAATGGCTATTACTAAAATAATATGTCTGTTTTTCTCCCTTCAGGGTAATCATGCCAATGGCTATCAATTCAGACTGTATAGAACATACAGGAGCAATAATTAAGTGCGATACAGGGTGATTTATTTGTGGAGGAAACTTCAACACCGCTCTTACTCTGCCGTAAGAGGGGATTACGGATTTTTTGTTGCAGGTTCCGATGTATTTTATTGAGTCTGATAAAACCATTTGTCTATCTCGACTGCTAATTTATATTTTCCTGGTATTTTAAAAAAATTAAGCCTCTCCACTTTAACAGGCGATTTCATTTGTATGGCTTATTTACACTGCAATTATGTACCCCCAGCCATGCGTTGTCAAGATATGTAAAGTATTTTTGTGCG
>CAZJVO010000103.1:0-3659 GCA_964549815.1 uncultured Dehalococcoidales bacterium
CAGCCTTTTAGGGGGTATTTTTTTGATAATATTTGCTTATGCCGGATTTGGGATTGAAGTCTCCTATGTATAGTGAAGGCGAAGAAATGCAGGGCGATGGGGTTGCGGTGGGTTTTCCCGGGCTCCATGCTGGTTGCAGATGAGATAGCGGAGTCGTATCCGTCTGATTTATACTTGAGAAAAACCGCTCAAAGCAAAGCGCATTGTGTCTGATATACTTATAGACAATGCGAAGATTTTAGATTGCCTGTGATAGTGCGGGTTGTTTATTTTGTAATTTCGATCTTCGTTCCGGCCTGGATGCCGTAAGTGGAGGCAAAATCACCCAGGTTTATCGATATCTGGAGTATACCGAGATTGTTGTTTACAAAAGCAATGTTTTCTCCAACGGCTACATCGGAATATATGGTGCCGTAAGGGATGTTTAATATCTGTCCGTTTATATTCAATTCTATTGTGCTGCCTGGTTGCAAGCCGAATTCATTGGCTGTTTCTCCTGAAATGTTGGTAAGTGCGTTGCCATAATGGTCTATATAGACAATTGTGCCCAGGAGTGCATCTCCCACAATTGCCGCTTCCTGAACGTCAAGAGTGGTGTAGTCTTCCATAACCGGGCCGACATCCTGCGCATCGAATCCTGTTGACATCAACACCGCAATCTTGCTCTGAATGCGTTCGGCAGAAAGTTCTGCTATCGGCTGGTCGAATAAGTCCTCGTTGCTTATCCTGTAAATGGATTCTATTTCCGAATCCTGTATGATGTACGATAACAATCCGTTATCCGGGAGTACGAATATCTGGTTCTTGCCGGTCGTCAGCACCAGGTATTTTGTCTCTTCCTGTACATAAGGGGAAATGATGGCGCAAAAGACGACATCTTCCGGAAATTCTCGGGCAGCCATATTCAGAATATAAGCACCGGTGGCGATATCATAGTCCGGCACATCGTGAGTGCCGTCGATAACTTTAGCGGCAATATTAAGGTTGTAGATGATGCCCTTTACCTGGGGAACGCGGTAGTCCTCGCTGCCGAAGTCCGTGAACAGCACTATAGGTAGGGAAGTGTCTTTATTATTGTCACAACCCAGGGGGAAGGCAGTAAGCAGAATTACCGAAAGTAATAACAGGGATATAAGATGGATTTTTTTCATTGTTCCCCCTCGAGATTGTTAAGATGTACAACTGACATTCTAATGATTTTATAAGATTGTTTCAAGTATATGTAAGAGTCCAATATGTTTCTGAACTTTTGCAGGGTGATTATTTATATCTCAGGCGGTTGCAAATCAATGTGTTAAGGCTCTCAATACTATCCATTATTATTCCCTGGTAAATGCCGCCTGTAACCGGAATATTTTCTGAATGCCTTATATGTTATGTATTATGTTATAATAATTGTGAATATATAATCTGTGTTGCGGCAGCGGAGATTCGAAGATGGATAATATTCAACTGAATAAAGACCTGGGGTTTTTGAGGTTGGGTGCTGCGGTGCCTGAACTTCGTATTGCCAATATCGATTTTAATGTATCGGCTATCCTGAGCCTTGTAAAGCAGGCTGTAAAGGAGAAGGTACAGGTTGTCGTATTCCCCGAGCTGGCGATAACCGGATATACCATGGGTGACCTGGTTCAGCAGGATGTGCTGCTATCGGAAGCCGAAAGAGGTCTGGGGAGGATTATTAAAGAAACTGCCGGAATCGATGTGCTTCTGGCAATCGGAATGCCGGTGGTGCAGGATGGCAAGATATTCAACTGCGCTGCGGTGTTAGACTCAGGGCGCATTCTTGGCGTAGTTCCCAAAACCTTTCTCCCATCCTATCGTGAGTTTTATGAAGACCGCTGGTTTTCAGCTTCAGATGATGCCTGTTCCGATACTGTGGAGCTGGCAGGGCAGAAAGTGCCGTTCGGCAGGGATATTCTGTTCCGTTTGGGGGCGGATTCCCTTGCAGTAGTGGGAGTGGAAATTTGCGAAGACCTGTGGATTCCACTCTCTCCACATGAATTTCAGGCAGCCAGCGGAGCAACGGTTCTTTTGAACCTCTCGGCCAGCAATGAGATACTTGGTAAAGCCGATTGGCGCAGGACGATAATCTCCTCGGAATCCGGCAGGTGCATTGCGGCTTATTGCTGCGTTTCATCGGGGGCAGGGGAATCGTCTAATGATGTCATTTTCGGGGGGCATGGCATTATTGCTGAGAACGGCGTCATTCTGCAGGAATCTGAGCGCTTATCTCTTCATGCTCAGTTGATCATATCGGATGTCGATATCGACAGGCTCAATTATGATCGTCGGATGACCACAAGTTTACATAAGTTTCAGGGGCAATCACGGCCGTTCAGAATTATTGAAGCGGAGGTTGCAGATTCTTCGGTCGAAAAACTATGGCGCAATATCTCTCCGCATCCCTTTGTTCCTGCAGAGACTGATAAGAGAGACGAGCGGTGCCGTGAAATCTTTTCGATGCAGGTAGCAGCTCTGTCCCAGAAGTTAGCTGGGGCAGGGAAGAGCAGGGTGGTGCTGGGGGTATCGGGGGGGCTCGATTCCACCCTGGCATTGCTTGTGGCGGTGAAGACCATGGATTATTTAAAACTCCCACGCAGCAATGTATATGCTTACAGCCTTTCGGGTTTCGGTACAACGCAAAGAACCAGGTCAAATGCCGCCAAACTATGCGGCGCTCTGGGGGTGAGTTTCGAACGGATAGATATAAAAAGGAGCTGCAGTATGCAGCTGAGAGACCTTGGACATGGTGGTGAAGGAGACGTTGTTTTCGAGAACGTCCAGGCTCGCTACCGCACGCAGTTTCTGTTCAACAAAGCCAATCAGCTTGATGGCATCGCTGTCGGCACTGGAAATTTGACCGAAGCTGCTCTTGGATGGTGTACCTTTGCTGGTGACCAGATGTCACATTACCACATAAATATGTCTGTACCAAAAACACTTGTCAGGGATCTGGTACAATGGGTTGCCGATGTGGAGATGTCTGCTTCTCCTGTGCATCAGATACTCTATAGCATACTTAAAACGCCAATTTCTCCTGAATTGATACGCCCTCAGAATGGTAAAATAGCTCAAAAAAGCGAGGATATAATAGGTCCGATGGAACTGGCTGATTTCTATCTGTATCCGTTTGTTCGTTTTGGTATGCGGCCAGGGAAAATACTGTATCTGGCAGATGAAGTAAGGAGGCGTGAGCTTTTCGATGGGCAATATACCCTCGATGACCTCTATAAATGGTTGAAGAGCTTTATTAAGAGATTTTTTGCCAATCAATTCAAGCGTACGTGCTTTCCCGAGGGACCCAAAGTGGGTTCCGTGAGCCTGTCTCCGCGGGGTGACTGGAGAATGCCTTCGGATGCCAGCCCTGCCATCTGGCTGCGGGAACTGGATGATATGTATAACCGGTTACGCAAGTAGGTACCAGTATATTTGCGTAGAATGCTGCATACTCATCATATTGAGTTTACTTATCCTGCTGGTCATAATGAATGCCTCAATACCCTCTTGTATTATTATTCCTGGGACAATGGACAAAACCGGTATCTCTGCTGGGGGTTCGGGTGTAAAAATTAATAATACTTTTATCCTGGTAATCCCGATGATGCAGGGCAGGAAGGTAAAGAAAGCATATATGCTTTATAAAAAGCTTGTTGTTG
>CAZJVO010000104.1:0-3575 GCA_964549815.1 uncultured Dehalococcoidales bacterium
TTAACATCGTGTCCTGCATATCAGCAACTTTAGTTATGGTATTATGCCGGACCTCCATCTCTTCCAAGCTACGGATACCATTCGGTATCTCCCACCCCGTCTTTTCTTCTAACTTACGCAGCAGTTCGAATTCGCCTTCCTCGCCTGTCATATCCATTATCGCACGGGCTACGCTGTCGCCGAATTTGAATGGACTGGCGGTGGAAGCAACTATGGTCATGGTATTATCACCCGTTATCTTACGATATTTATTATATACATCTACCGCTACAGCAGTATGGGTATCCAGGAGGTACGAATATTGCTCCCAAATCTGGCCGATCCGGGCAATGGTCTCCTCATCGGAACTGAAATCCGCCCAGAACAGATCCGTAATGATCTTGCGGCTGGCATCATCGATGCTATAACATCCCTGGTCCTTTAATTCCTGCATCCAGCCCGAAACCTTTTCTGAATCATGATTGTTTACTTCATATAATAGACGCTCCAGGTTGGAAGATATCAATATATCCATGGAGGGTGATATGGTTTTCTCAAAATTACGATTACGGTTGTAGATACCGGTCTTTATGAAATCGGTCAAAACGTTATTAGCATTAGAAGCACATATAAGTTTATTAATAGGCACTCCCATCCGGCCAGCATAATAGGCAGCTAAAATATTGCCGAAATTGCCAGTAGGTACCACAATATTGATCTTTTGTTCCGCCTGCAGATTTCCCTCGGCCAACAGATCAGCATATGCCGACACATAATACACTATCTGCGGCAGCAGACGCCCCCAGTTAATCGAATTCGCTGATGACAGCTTCATATTCCGCTGTACAAGAGCATTGGCGGCCTCATCACTGGCAAAGATATTCTTGACCCCGTTCTGGGCATCATCAAAGTTTCCTTCCACCGCCGCCACATATACGTTGTTACCCTCCTGGGTCATCATTTGCAGCTTCTGTACCTGGCTGACTCCCTTCTGCGGGAAGAAGACCAGGATACGGGTGCCGGGCACATCTCTAAATCCCTCCAGAGCCGCCTTACCGGTGTCTCCTGAGGTGGCCACCAGAATAACTATCTCATTATCATCGCCGGTCTTGGTCAGACTGACAGTCAAGAAATGTGGTAATATCTGCAGAGCCATGTCCTTAAATGCCGAGGTGGGGCCATGCCACAACTCTAATATATACAAACCCTCTTCAAGTTTAACCAGCGGTGCAATCTTCTCATGGTCAAAATTCCTGCTGTTGTATGCGCCTTCCACACAGGAGCGCACCTCATCATCGCTGAAGTCAGTCAGGAACTGCTGCATGATATACTGGGCCCGCCCTTGATAGGATAATTCAGCCAGAGACTTAATTTCTTCCATGGTCAACTGTGGTATATGATCAGGCAGAAACAATCCGCCATCCGGAGCGATCCCTTTCACTATGGCCTGCGCGGAGCTAACCGACCCGCTGTTCCCCCTGCTGCTCTGGTAATGCAATATGATGCCTCCCCAAATACTATTGATGTCTGTTTGTTATTATATATCGAAAAGCCCGCGGACAAAAGTGTGCCGCGGGCAAAACGGTATCAGCTATTTTATAAATATATAGTGATCATTATTCGACCACTCATTTTTCTCTAGATGTAGAACAATATTAACCAAATGTCTAATGACTACCTGTATCAAATTCTAATATCTTCTCCAACTCATCTAACAGGAACTTTTTGCCTATATCGTTGAAACACACCATATCATATTCATTGCCGTTATAGTTCCGTTTTTCAGTTACAATCCCATAATTACTGGAATTTTCGTTTACGATAGTTCTTTTCTTGCCGTCCGTAAGCAATTCTTCCGATAATACTCCCATTTTCTTTAATTGTTTATTAATCTCTGCCCCGGTAATTTTTCTGCTGCGGTTCAGATCAATTGCGCTATTTATACATCTGGCAAATTGATTGACTCCGATATTTTCGTCTGGGAAACGGACCTTTCTTTTCTCTTCTTCAGTAATTATGAATTCAGCAAGTTTTCTAACTGCAGTGTTTGCCTGTCTTTCTACAGCTTCGTTCAATACCTGTTGCACAAAGAACAGACATCGGATTATCCGTGGATCTTGTAAAAAACAATCCCCATCAATCGGTTGGCCATTTACCGGATTAATACCATTAGCCATCTTGTTTAATATTTCACCGGCTTTTACGATCCTCTCTTTTTCCAGATACATAAAATCACCTTCCCACAGCGGCATCATTTAACAACCAGCGCCTGGCCAAGTTATTGCTTCTTAAGTACCCCAATGACCTTTCCCAGGACATTAACCTGATCACTTCTAACCTGGATCGGCTCATATTTGGCGTTTTCGGGAACCAGGAGAATGGTATCCCCCATTTGCATAAACCTTTTCAGTGTGGCTTCATCCCCAAGGGCGACCGCTACGATATCCCTGTTATGTGCGGTTTGGTATCTTTCGATTAACACATAATCTCCCTCGGTAATGTTGGCATCCCCCATGCTGTCACCGCGTATTTTTAACAGGAAGCATTCTTCCCTGCCTTTGGTCCGTTCAGTGGGCAGGTAAAACTTATCGATTTCTTCTTCCATATAGATTGGCTTGCCGGCCGCTATTTTCCCATAAGCCAGCTGCCCCCCTGATTATCCGCAGGATATTCCACATATTCATTTCCGTCGAACAGACTTATGTATGTCAGAGGGACAGGGTTATTGGCAACGCTCTATAATATCCTGATGGTTGTACGATGTTGTCACCACCCCCGTCCCCCTGACACTTCCCTTCCTAAAATAAACGTATATTTTCCCGTGTTATTTTTCCGCACCCTCGTATTGAATATCGAATAATCCAAGGGGAGTATATGCTCCGGATAATAAATTCTTAATGCGCGCTACTCTTTGTGCGTTCGCCTGAGGATGGTCCTTCATGTTAAGCTCGATGGGATTAATTAGGCAGGCTATCAACGCAATGTATTCGTCTTCCTTTAGTTCAGGTACACTTTTGCTAAAATAGTATGTGGCGGCATCGGGAAGACCATAAACTCCATTACCAAAGTACATTATATTAATATACAGTGTTATTTGTGTTTCTTTATCGACCATAGGATCCAGGGCGAATCGGGCGCATAGGGTTTGTTTAATCTTCATAAAACCTTGTTCAAAATGGTCAAAGTAAAACTGCTTGGCCAGACCCTGAGTTATGGTAGTCCATCCTGCACCGGGTGTTTTGAAATCTACACCGTGGTGATGATAAAAATTCGGATCCTCCACCCTGAGTAAAATCTGCAGTTGCCTGGGGGATAGGTCTTGGACAGTCATTTTGATTTGGCCTGATTCGTAATAGGATTTTACTATTTTCTGGGTGTTGATCCGCGCGCTAACTAATTCCACCGAATAATACACAATAAGTATGGCTAGAGCTAATGAACAAAGATAAAGAATGCCCTTTGCGTTGACCAATCTTTTCATAAAAAACACCTTTCCGAATATGTTACAGGGACGGGGTTATTGACAACGCTCTCTGATATCCCTGATGGTTGTACGATGTTCGATGTTGTCACCAACCCCGTCCCCCTGACACTTC
>CAZJVO010000105.1:0-3571 GCA_964549815.1 uncultured Dehalococcoidales bacterium
TTAACGGCGGCGATAAATGACCTGAATTCTTCACAGGCACAGGTTACCCACTTACAGGCAGACCTGAATGCTTCCGAACTGCGAATCATAAATCTCCAATCCGAACTGGACGCAGCCAGTACAGAGCTGGAGCAGGCCTATTCGGAGCTGTCAAGCCTGACAGATGCCAATGCCAGCCTGACTGAAGAACTAACGATGATAAAAGACCCCAGACATTTCAACTCACTGCAGGAGCTGCAAACCTGGCTTGAAAACGACGACACGAATACGAATTCCGCTTATTCTTCGTTGACCTCTCAGTCCAAAGCATATGTGCTTCAGATAAAGGCCCTGAGAGAAGGGTATATCCTATCCGCCTGCATAGATTGGGATTCCAATTTCATTTACTCATGGAATGTGGCGGTTATCGGAGATAAGATTTATTCAGTAAACGCGGACACCGATGCCATAACAGCAGGGCCATCCTTCGCTGATGCCTTACCCCTCCATCCCCTACCCTTATCCTGAATAAAAGCCCATTACAACCGAACCTTTAAAGAAAGCTCGTCGAACCATGACAGCAGCGAATGATAGGCAGTCATTGAGGGGGTGAAGTGAGAAAAGAGCCGCCTGAAATCGGGATGAATAACACACCCTCCTAGCAACAATGCATCGTCCTATCCTTTTAATATCCTACCAGCTAGCCGGAATCATATTCATGGGGTGATAATAATCCGATGTGGAAGGTGCTACATCGACCCCTTTTTGAACCGCCCCCAGGTATTCAGGTTTGATTGTCCACCATTCGGTATTATAAGAGCCATCGGCATCAACAGCATCGTAATCATAATACATGGAGACCCTGAATAAGCCGTTAGGTCGCTCAGGGGTAACTCCCCAGCTATTCAGCATAATCCAGTAATGATTCGCCGGGTCGGGGTCGCTGTCGTCATATCCCACGCAGAGAACGGCATGACCACCCCCCTCTTCGTCATCCCAATCCTCCCCATCGGAAAAACCGTAATCCCAGATAAAGGATTCCGATTCATCATTCCAGAAGTCATAAAATTCATTCCAATCTTCATCGCTAGCCAGATAAAATGCAAAAAATACGCCCTTATTCTGATTCAGAACATTCTTAATCTTCATTATGGCAGTCTCCTGCCCGACATCATATGTTCTTATTTGAGCATAATCAACGCTATCCAGCAGATAAGACGAATTGGTGGCAATTTCGCTGGCATCCACAGCCGCGCTGTCATCGCTGTTATAATCCTGATAATACGCATTAATATTAGCCCATGATATTATCATCTGCTGGTCATCGTAAAAATCAGCAAAATCGGCTGCAGTACCGCCGTTACCTGCCCAATCGTCACCGGAGCCATTATTATACAGCGAATCGAGATATTGAATGGACAGCCTGTCCATAATACCCAGTTGAACGTTCAGGGCTATTTCCATGCAGCCCGTTCCCGCCCAGGCCCAGCAGTTGCCTGTATGCCCCTGGTTGCGTTCTTCGGGGATGTAATACAGGTACGAAAGCAGGCTGAAAGAACTCCCCTGCTCATACGACTGCAAATCCTTCTGTATTTGCTGGTCTATGACGGCTTCGGGGGCTGACAATAATACTTCATTTTGCAGCGCCCGCTCTTCCGAGGTAAAACTCATTATGGGGAAGGTGGAATGCGAGGCAGCATCCACATATACAGGGGATGAGACTATTGATACGAAAACTAAAAGACACGATAAAATAATACCGAAAAGCCGATTAAAGTGAACATTCTTAAACACCCCTGACGTTTTCTTCAGAATATTATCACAGCCTGCCCGCCTGCTGCCGTCAAGATTTTTCATAGCTCTTCTCCTCTACCTGTCCGTTTTTAATGTGGCCCGCCCACAATATCTTACCGCTCGTATAATTGGCTTTTATCCTGTAGATTTTTTCATGTGTTATCAGGTGCCCGATGCTGACCTTCCATCCGTCCCCGCTGTAAACATTTCTGCTATATCCGGGGCAATTTCTTGCACTGTACAGTTATACTGAACCGAATATCGTCATTAAGCAATACCCCTGCATCGGGATGATTTTCTTTTATATAACCCAGAACCGTTCTTAACATGTCCATCCTGAAAACTTAACTTATGCTTTCTCCCATAAGTAATAAATTAAATTAATTATAGCACGATATTACGATTTTCAAAGAACTCGCTAATTCAGACATAATATAGAGAAAAGGTATTTAATGGCTGTTGCTATGACAGCTAGAAATGACAGATTGTGGTACAATATGATGAATTTAGTGATAGGGTAAAGTTTTTATAAGATGAAAGATACCAGTTTTAATTGCCTGCCGACCATGATCGGCAGCATGCCCCACAAAGATGCAAAAGAGGCATGCACACAGGTTACATACTTTTTAAAGGACATCCCCTGCTGGCCACAGCTACCAAACCGCTCTGCCAGGGAGGGGATGGCAGTGCAGGTCAGCACAGGCTTCCCGGGCATAATCGAAAAAGGAAATGACCTGTTTATAGATGAAACAAATGACCACAGCAAAGCCCTCGAGCAGCTTTATATGGCTTATCTTGAAAATGATATGGATAAATTCCCCATCAAGGAGGAATATGCCGCGGGACTTTACGAACTTTTAAAGCAACCCGGTCTGTCTCCGCTGGCGGTCAAAGGGCAGTTGATAGGGCCGATAAGCTGGGGGTTAAGCGTCAGGGATAGTAGTGGAAAGGCCATCCTTTACGATGAAATATTATCCGATGCCGCTGCCAAGCTGTTAAAGCTCAAGGCTGGCTGGCAGGAAAAGATGCTATCGCAAATTTCAAAGAAGACTATTATTTTCGTTGACGAGCCGGCGATGACATCTTACGGCTCTGCCTTCTTCTCCCTACCGAAGGAGAGGATTATTGCCCTGCTGCATGAAGTACTGGACGGAATACATGGATTAAAAGGGATTCACTGCTGCGGCAATACGGACTGGTCGCTTATATTAAGTACAAGCATCGATATCCTCAATTTCGATGCCTATAACTTTGCCGAAAGCCTGGCGCTTTATCCATCCGATGTAAAATCGTTCCTCGACCGGAACGGCGCTATTGCCTGGGGAATCATACCAACCGACGAAGTAAACATCAGAAAAGAAACCATCGCCAGCCTGAAAGACCGGCTGGAAGAGGCAATGGCTCCTTTTACCCGAAAAGGGATTGCCTTTAAACAACTGGTGGAGCACGGACTGCTTACCCCCAGTTGCGGACTGGCGGGTGTTAAAGAAGAAGTAGCCCTATTGGCTCTGGAACTGCTCACGGGGCTATCCCGCGAGATGAGAAAGAGTTACGGATAAAATAACCTCATAACTCTATGAAGAAAAAGAAAGAGGAGCATAAGATTTATATTCAAAATCCCTCTCAATCCCCCTTTTCTAAAGGGAGAAATGACTATTATGGCAGGTTTTTATCTTTAAAACGAATGGAAACAATATTACGATTAACCCGTTACTCTATAACATTTGAGAAGAGATGTATTCTTCCACCTTGGAAAGGGGGAATCAAAGGGGATTTGCCTCGATTGTTTTCCTTGTTC
>CAZJVO010000106.1:0-3273 GCA_964549815.1 uncultured Dehalococcoidales bacterium
AGGCTGAGGATGCCATAGGGAAAGAAATTACGATTACCGTTGGGAAATCTAACGCCTATAACACTGAAACCAGGGATTATGGCTTCACCATAACCGGTGTCATACAGAAAACAATGAATGCAACGCAAATAGTGATACCCATGGGAGATGCCATTGAAATGGCACGCTATTACTATGATAATCCCAACCTGTATACTTCTGAGCAGCCGGGGATGATTTTGAAGGTGAAAGTGGCCGATATTCAGAAAATAGACAGTGTGGCACAGGCTATTAGAGATGAAGGATACGGCACCATTACGCCGGACGAAATGCTGGCTGAAATCAACAGCATTTTTTCCGTTATCCAGATTGGTTTGAGCACTTTTGGGATTATTGCTCTGATTGTTGCAAGCATCGGTATTATAAATACCCTTATGATGTCGATTTATGAGCGTACGCGTGAAATAGGGGTTATGAAGGCGGTAGGGGCTACAAGGGGGACAATTCGCCTGTTATTTACCATGGAAGGTGCGGCGCTGGGGTTTATCGGGGGAGTTGTCGGGGTTGCTCTCGGGTATGTCGCTGGTCAATTACTTAACATAATAGGTAGTTACACGTTTTTAAGCGATTATCCTGCCTTTGAAATGTCCGTATTCTCCATCGATATGGTGCTGCTGGTTATCGCCATAACAACTGTTATCAGTCTGCTGGCCAGCCTTTATCCTGCCAACCGTGCTGCCAAACTGGATGCGGTGGAAGCCTTACGCTACGAGTAGGGAATCCCCTAAAAGTCTTCATAGAGAAAAGACTTATCTTTTTATCTTCTATTATGTTTTGGAATGTAAGCATTTAAAATAGAAAGGACGCAGGAGCTTTTTAAAAATCCCCTGCGTCCGAATTGTTTAATTATATCGATTAAAATGTTTGCTATTTGTTGATATCTGTTTTATCTTCCCCACTCACCCAAGCTATAAATCTCTGTATCATCAGGACTGAAGATATAGAGGATGTCTCCTACTAGTGCGGTGTTATAAATATAATAATAACCATCATCTGTTATATAATTGGGTACAAGACAAGCGGATACAAGATACCCGTCCTCTGCAGCTAACATTTGCATTTTTAATGCCATTGCATAATAGTCATCAGCATATACGGCAGTATCTGTTTGAACATTATCATCGAGCCATTGTTGTAAGGCGTTAAGACTCGGGAAATCCTTTAACGGGTACTTAGCCTGTATTTCGGCAAGATCGTCTTGCAGCGACTCCACCTGTGACAGGGCGTCTTCCAGTTGCGCTTCCAGCGAATCTACGTTTGCCATGGCGGCTGCAAGTTCTTCCTGCAGGTTGGTTACCTCTAACTCTGAAGCCGCCAGGTCTGATTCCAATTGCTCGACTTCAGCGCGGGATGCGTTTAACTGACTGGTAGTTTCCGCCAGTTGTGTTTGCAGATTGGCGACATTAGCCTGTTCCTCTGCCAGATCTGCCTGTAAACCGGCAACGGTGGCTTTTTCGTCAGCCAGTTGAGTTTGCAGGCTATTAATGTTAGCCTGTTTGGCAGCCACATCGGTTTCTAACGTTGCGACATCGCTTTCAAGATTTGAAATATCTTCTTTGAGATTACCGCTTTCAATAAAATGGAAGGTCCCTAAACCTATCAGTCCTGCTGCCAGAATACCTATGACGACAAACAATGCTGTATTCTTTTTAGCGGGTTTTGAAATTTTTTGTGCAGACTCTTCCTTCATTACTACTGGTGGTACGTATTTATCAGATGCGGAGTCTATCTTTGTTCCACAGGTCGTGCAGAATATACTATTGTTTTCTAAGGGAGACCCGCAATTGGGGCAGTATGCCATAACACTCCTCCTCAGCAAAGAATTTCTTAAGCAAGAATATACACTGGACATATGCAATTGTCAATTGTGCGGTGTCTGGGGTATATTGGATTTTTGAGAAATAATATTAACGTTTAGGCGGTTCGGAGTATACGGATTATGACCTGTTTTATCGTGATAACTCTTCCAGCCTTGCTATCACTTCATCGATAGTAGACTGGTCTGTGGAAGCGCCGGAGGTTACGCCGATGCGTTCTTTTCCTTCAAGCCATTCGAGCCGGATTTCATACGCCGTCTCCACGAGGTAAGCAGGGGTTACCATAGAGCACAGTTCGACGAGATGACGGCTGTTGGCGCTGGTGTGTCCGCCGACAACCAGCAGCAGGTCGCATTCCCTTGCCAGTTCGAGCGAGTTTTTTTGTCTTTGCCTGATATCATGACAGATGGTATCCATAACCCTTAGTTCAGCATCCTTAAACAGCGGAGATATCAGCAGGTTTTTTATAAAATCGGCAAAACAAGAAGGAATCTGAGTTGTCTGAGAGAGTATCCCGAGTCTTCTCGGCAATGAATCGATTTTTAAAAGGCTTTCCACATTGGTAGTGGCTATGCCTTTATTTCCTGTTCTCCCCAGTATTCCCTTTACTTCGGGATGTTCGGCATCGCCGTAAACGATGGTGAAAAAGCCATCTTTAGCCAGTCTTTCGGCGGTTACCTGTGCGCGTTTTACGAAAGGGCAGGTGGTATCGATAGGTTCGATTTCACGTTTTTTTATCTCTGCCCCGACATCCGGGCTGACGCCGTGAGAACTGGTGACAACTACCTTGCCCTGTACGTCGGCAATATCTTTGACTACCGTTACGCCTTTTTCCGCCAGTTTACGCAGTACCGGCTGGTTATGTACGATGGCTCCCAGCGTTTCCACCTTGCCGCGTTCGGCAGCCACACGCTCGACGATATCTACAGCGCGTCTGACGCCCATGCAAAACCCTATACCTTCAGCCTTCTTGATTTGCACATCTTTCCCTTTATGTATAATCTTTTCAGATTATACAGTTACGAGAGAGGTAAGACAATTATCGAGTACACAAATCGTCGTTGCGAGCCCCGACTTGTTGGGGCGAAGCAATCCCTGCAATACAACATAATTACCCCACCCCGTATATAATATGAAATACCTTTATTTTTTAAAACGCATACTTTGCATAAATCATGCGATAGAGATTGCTTCACTTTCCTTCGGAAATGTTCGCAATGACGTTACACAAATTGCCTTGCTGAGCATGACGAAGGACACGAGGGGCTTTGGGTTTGATTCCCTCCCCCCTGATTCTTCGTCCATCCCGATGTGACTTGTCATAACTATTCGTGATAGCAGAGTTACTTCAGCACTTTGATTGAAGCTATTCGACTTCGAGGCTGAAATCCAGCGCCTTTGCCGAATGAGTCAATGC
>CAZJVO010000107.1:0-3219 GCA_964549815.1 uncultured Dehalococcoidales bacterium
GCTCCACTCAGGTTCGAAGAGGAATGAGTGAAGCCGATACGTCAGTCTACTCTCTACCCCACCCCTCTTACCTTCCGTGGTTTACTTTTCCCTGCCTGCATATCCCACTCCCTTCTCCTGATTAAAGCCTTCAGTTGGGCAATGAATATCGCCCCGTTGAATGTCGAAGGGATGTAATCGTTAGCACCAGACTCGAATGCTCTTACCAGCATTTGTATATCCTTATCATCGGATATAACGATTATCGGAATATCAGAATCATCACGAATTGCCTCAATCAATTTGAAGCAGGTCATATCGCTGACATCACTGCTCAAAATAACCGCATCAAGGCACTCATCGTTCTTTAATATCTCCAGACATTGCTCACCGGAATCAGCCATCACCAGCTCACAATCAGGTAAGTATTCCCTCACAATAGGACTGACATTTTCTTTAACTTCGTTACCAGCGTCAGCAATAAGAATCTTCACAATTATTATCCTGTTCTTGCAGGCAGTCATTTGCAATTTAAATTATCCCATCTATCATTTTTGCACAGTTTCAAGAGATATATATTGATTACATCTGGTCTATTATAGAATACGGCGGTCAAGATTTGGTCAATTTATGGGGATAAAAAGTCAATTTTTGTCAAGATTTGGTCAATTTTTGTCAAGATTTCGTATTTGTCGGGGGGGAGGCAGCCTATATCATAAACTTGCATTCGGCTTTACCGCATAGTAACCCACCCCTGGCTTGGATAAAATAATTTGAGGCTTTCGAGTGTTGGTTTCCAATTTCTTGCGAAGATTATAGATATGGGTTTTAAGCCCTTGTATGGCGCCTTCGTAATAATCCCCCCAAACTATATCGGCAAGGGTATTATAGGGTACTACATTCGGTGAGTTATTGATTAAAGTGTGAAGTATTTCGTTTTCGGTACTCGTTAAGCTGATGACCCTGTTATTACAAGTAACCTGCCGCCGCCCATAATCAAATACAAAGTCTCCCCATAATATATTATCTCCGCCGCCAGTATCTTTGCCCCATTTCAGAAGGCTTTTCACCCGGGCTATCAGTTCCATTTGCCTGAAGGGCTTGGTAACATAATCATTCGCTCCCATTTCCAGAGCCTGCACCACTGTCATTTCGCTGGAATCGACTGTAAGCACTATAACAGGTATTCTGGAAAAAAGGCGGATTTGTTTAATGACATCGAGACCATCCATGTCCGGCAGTCCCAGATCCAGAATAACTATATCGGGGGATTCTTTCCCAATAAGCTCAATGCCTTTTTGCCCCCATTGCGTCGAGATTATTTCCATAGCGGGACATCCTACATGGAAAGCAAAACGAATGGCCTTTATAATCTGGTCATCATCTTCTATAATCAATAGCTTCATGGCATCACCGACTTATACGGCAAATAGAACCCAAAAATACTACCCTGCCCTTTCGGGTTGTCACCACCCCATATCCTGCCACCATGCATTTCAACAAACATCCTGGACAGGGCAAGGCCTACGCCGAGCCCCTGGGTAGAACCCACTTTATATGACGATATATTGTATAGAGAAAAAAGCTTTTCTTTTTTCTCAGGAGAGATACCGAGCCCGTTGTCTTCAATTTCTACTGAAATGCCATCTGGATTTTCAGTCACCCTCAACATTATCTGGCCGCCTTCCTGAGTGTATTTGGAGGAATTATCCAGCAGATTTATCAATACTTCCCTGATACGCTGTTTATCGACGGCAATACAGGGCAGGTGATCGGGAATTTCAACCCGAAATTCCTGCCCCCTGGAAAGAAAGACACTCGACATATACTGGCATGCTTCCTGTATTATCTTTGTGGCATTCCACATCCTTAAATCAAGCTTCAACATACCAATCTCACCACGCGCAACGTCCAGTAATTCATCGATTCTTTTGTTAAGGGCACAGGCGCCGCAATACAGTGTTTCTGCCATTTCACGGGGAACCCGGCTTTTTATCATATCAGATAACAACTCACTGGTTGTAATCATAGGGGTAAGAGGCGTTTTCAATTCATGTATCAGTGCCCTGCTAAACTGAATTCTCTGCTGCATCTGCTCTTCAAGCTGTTTATTAGCCTGTATCAGCTCAAAAGTACGTTTATTCACCACTTTCTCAATAGATTTCTTGTATCTACTAAGCTGTTTTTCAGCTCTTTTGAGTTCTGTAATATCGGTAAAGGCAACGATTACCCTCGACCAGGTATCTTCAAATCCGGGGAATAAATAATACTCAAAGACAATATGTTTTCTGCGATTTTTAAAGGTCCTGATAGTTGTCTCTTGCTTAAATCTACCTATATTATTGACCAGGAGAAACAAAATTTTATTCCATATAGTTTGCCCGAGTTTTGCCGAATGCCCCACTACCCCCCCTGCTTTTACATCATTAATTCCAGTTTCATCCCTGGCATCATATAAATCTATGAAGGCCTTGTTTATATCTATAATTTTCACCAGTGATTGATAATGCTCAAGAATATCGGGGTTATCGTTGAAATACTGCTTGAAATCTACTACCCCTTGAGAGCGCAGGGTGTCCATTCTCCTTTTTATTTCAGAATAGTCTACTTTAACCACAGGCACGGGAATGTTATCGAACAGGATACGATATTTTTTTTCGCACTCGAAATAGAGTTTAGGCCCCCTTTTCTGTTCAGTTATATCTTTATGGAATAATAATAGATACCCATCCAGCTTTTTAATATCAACAGAAACATCGATTGTATGCCCGTCTTTGCATATGTATTGCTTCTCTAAACCATTATTACCGCCTGCTACCCGATTAATATCCCGAGCCGTGCCACAGTTCATAAGGTCTTCATATTTCATCGATAATAATTCATCATAGCTGTAACCTGTCATGCGACAGAAACTATCATTTGTGTCCAGTATCTCCAATTCAGGATTTAATAGTAAAACCGCTTCTGAATTTTTATTTACCAGAAGCTCGTACAGGGTCTCATTATCCAGGCCTGCTACAAACGATTTCCCAGATTTATATCGCAGAGGCGGCTGTTCTCGATATTCCATTACATCACCATTAATATCGGTTTTTACTATATTCAACCCCTTAACATGCTATTGCAGTCAGAGTGTGTCTCTTATACCCTTTTCTCCATCATATAATCAAAGATTTTGGATGTCAATATATTGTCAGCGTCTATAATTCACAAAATAGAATCCGACATCAGGAATCAAAT
>CAZJVO010000108.1:0-3140 GCA_964549815.1 uncultured Dehalococcoidales bacterium
TCCCTGTTACATTTGGGGCAGTACCCGACGAATTCAAGAATATGGGTTTTTATTGTAAATCCGGTTTCCCTTGAGATTTTATTCTTGAGTTCTTCCAGATTCGGTTCGTCACAGGGAAAGTTGATTATGGTTCCGCAGCTGGAGCAAAGAAGGTGGTGATGATGTTCTGCCATATTGATTTTGTAACTGTGGCAATCGCCCCCGGCGTGTACCTTGCAGACAAGGCCCAACCTGTCTAGTATATCAAGCACGCGATAGACGGTCACCATTCCTATATCAGGGTGAGCATCCTTCAGTTTCTCGTACAGGTCTGCCGGGGTTAGAAACTGGTCGCTTTGGGCAAACTCCTTAATGATTACCAGCCTTTGAGGGGTGGCTTTGTACCCGTTCTGCCTTAAAATCGATTTAATTTTATCTTCGCTGAGTTTCATTGAATTGCCCTTATTTAACAGCTATGTAATTGAAAATATTTTCATTTATATGTTAGCAGAAGCATAAATCGATGTCAATAGTTTTTTGGGATATCTTAAGTTAATTTAACAGGGGTATTGATTAACTGTTACAAATGGGTTACACTAGGAATATGAAAAGCCGGGATAATTATTGCTCGAATCCATGGATTTGTTGTAGAGCGACTGTTGTTTTTTTGAGGGCAGATTCCCCTTGCTATAAAGCGCCGCTTCCGTTCCGGCAGGCATTGCTGTTACCCAGATAAGTTTCTACCGCTTTTGCGATATTCCCAGGATAATAAGTACAAACATATATATGATTCTTCCGATTGCTTCTTAAGCAGTTTAATAACACTTATTAATATACGGGGGACGGACAAGTGGAAACTACAAATCATAAATTAATAAAGCTTCGCCTGGAGAATGACCGCAAACGGTTGGAGGAGCAAATGGAACAGTTGAAAGCCAGCCGCCCGACTGAAAACAGGCGTGAAGGTAGCCCTTTTGGCAAAAGAGAAGAAGAAGCCACCGAAACTGCCGACCTGGAGAATCGCATGGCGCTGGAGAAGCGTATAAAAGAACAGATGTCTGAGGTTGAAAAAGCACTGGATAAATTCGAAAAAGGGATTTATGGAATCTGTGAAAACTGTGGCAAGCCGATAAATCCTGCCAGATTGGAAGCCCTGCCTCATGCCATGTATTGTATGGAATGCAACGCAAGCCAAGCGAAGAATGTTAAAGGTAAATAGCTGCTTGAAGGAGTTTTATAAACGCGGGTCTGTCTTTTTATGGGTTTCCCTGCCAGTGGTGGTATTGGACCGGCTAACAAAATATATTGTAAAGTCCACGCTGACGCTTGGGGAGTCGTTTCCCGAGTCGGGTTTTTTCCATTTTACTTATGTTCAAAATACCGGCGCTGCCTTCAGCATATTCCGCGACCATACCTTCTTATTGTCCATATGTTCGATAATCGGTGTCATTCTGCTCTTATACATCATGTTCGATTTATCTACCCGCATAGAGTTTTTAAGGAGCCTGCCAGCCAGAATATCGCTTGGACTGATTATGGGGGGGACCGTTGGTAATCTTATAGACAGGGTGAGTTATGGCTATGTTGTCGATTTTATCGATTTCGATTTCTTTGCCACCTTCAATGTTGCCGATGCGGCGATTACTATAGGAGCAGTGCTGCTGGCACTGACTTACCTGAAGATGGCCAGAGACTGACGAAAATGATTTATGCTTGAAGAGATCCATGAGCTGATTGCCGATAGCGAAGAGGAGCGGCTGGATAAATATATAGCTTTCAAGCTTCCCCCATTCTCGCGCAGCTATATTCAGAAGCTCATTGACGAGGGCAGGGTCACCGTCAATAACCGTATAGAAAAAGCCAGTTTTAAGGTCGGTGTGGGTGATGCTATAGTCATTCACGTTCCTTATGGCGATGCTACAGCATTGAAACCCGAAGCTATTCCTCTTAATATTCTTTATGAAGATGATGACCTGATGGTTGTCGATAAGCCTGCCGGGCTTACGGTGCATCCAGCGCCGGGGCACTCTGAGCATACTATGGTAAATGCCCTCCTCGCGCATTTCCCGGAATTACCGGATAGTGGCGGAGACCGTCTGCGTCCGGGCATCGTTCATCGGCTGGATAAGGATACCTCGGGGCTGGTGCTGGTTGCCAAGAACAGGGCAGCGCTGGCGAATCTTTCCCAGCAGTTCAAATCCCATTTGATAACCAAGATATACCTGACGCTGGTTAAGGGTCATATAACACCCGAAACCGGTCTTATCGATGCTCCTCTGGGGCGAGATCCACAAAATCGCAAGAAGATAGCAGTCGTGGGCGCTGGGAGGGAAGCTCGCACAGGTTATCGTGTCATCAAATACTATAGCAGCGGCTATTCGTTCCTGGAAATAAATCTGGAGACAGGTCGTACCCACCAGATAAGGGTGCATCTGGCAGCTATCGGGTTCCCTGTGGCAGGCGACGTAACGTATGGTGTTGAATTGCCTTTCCTCTCCCGCCAATTCCTCCACGCCCATCGTATCGGCTTCCATCTTCCCTCCACGGGCAAGTATGTTGAGTTTACATCGGAACTCCCCCCCGATTTAAGGCAGGCGCTGGAAAAGATTACCTAGAATGTTATCTTTCACGGTGATAGAATATAAAAGGTGTTTTCAGTAGCTTTTAGCCGGGGGATATATAATGCAACAAGAATCTGGTGGCATTGTTCTTGAATTTGCCGGTTTCTGGCGCCGGGCGGCTGCCTTTGTAATCGACATGGTTGTTTTATCCGTTATAACCTCTGTTTGTATGCCTTACCGTTATTTTGGATTTATCAAGTTTTGGAGTCTCGATATGTTTTCCAGTTTTGCCAGCTGGTTTCTTATCCCCCAGTTGATACTGGGTGATGTGCTGGTAGTACTGGTAACTGTAGTGTACTTCGCTATTTTCTGGGTGTGGCGGGGGCAGACACCTGGTAAAATGGTGATGGAGATAAAAGTAGTTCGCCCGGATGGTTCGAATGTTACGCCGCTAATTGCACTATTAAGATATCTGGGATACATAGTCTCAGCGGCATTGCTGGGTATTGGCTTTATCTGGATTGCCTTTGATAAACAAAAGCAGGGGTTTCATGATAAAATTGCAGGAACGTTTGTGGTTATAGTGCCGCAGCCGAAAAT
>CAZJVO010000109.1:0-2884 GCA_964549815.1 uncultured Dehalococcoidales bacterium
CGTTGGCTACTGAATTTAAGAAAGATTAGACAATGCCACAGGTGCAGATTATAATTTCGTTACCATGGGAACGAAAAGTGAATTAAAAATCGTTTATACGCGGGATGAAATAGCGGTCCTGGTTAAAAGGTTGGCTGGAGAAATAGAGCGCGATTACATGGATAAAAATCCTGTTCTAATCGGCATCCTTAGAAGTTCTTTTATTTTTATGTCCGACCTGATAAGGGAGATGAATTTTCCTCTGGAAATAGAGTTTGTCAGGCTATCGAGCTATAAAAGCGGAACCGCAAGCAGCGGCAGGGTAGAAATCATCCAGGGTCTTGTTTGCGATGTTGCCGACAGGCATGTGCTCATAGTTGAAGATATTGTTGATACCGGACAGACTGTTAAATATCTGCTGGATAGCCTGAAGACAAGAGCCCCGGCTTCTGTAAAAGTGTGTGCACTGGCTGATAAGCCATCGGGGCGTAAATACCATGTGGATATAAACTACTTCGGATTTAACGCTCCTGATAGGTTTCTGGTGGGTTATGGCCTCGACTTAAACGAAAGGTATCGCAATTTGCCCGACATCTATTATATAGAAAATGGGGAGTAGCTCGGGAAGGAGCTATTTTCAATATTGCCCTATCCTATCCCTCGATAAGCACTATATGTCGGGGTTCAGCGAGTGCAGTCCGGTTATTGGAATTGCGAATCCCTATTAGTCAGGACGAAACAATATATTTTATACTCCCCTAACACGAAAACCCCGACCGTAAGGTCGAGGTTTTCAGAAATTCCTTGTTCGACCGAAGGTCTGTTGTTTAATACCCTGACCGTAAGGTCGTGGGAAGTTTATTTCATCTGTTGCGGATTGATTTTCGATTGGTAGCGCCTCATTTTCCAATCGTTAAAGGCTTTTAACCCCTCATTATCGCTTAGAACGTTCCAGTATTTATAGTAATCTGAAACATAGAACTTGGGCGCAAATGCGGTTATCACCGTTACCACTTTATCCGCTATCTTTTCGACGTTTTTAACGGCATCGGCAGGTGCAGCTGGCACGGCAACTACAATTTGCTTCGGGTGGCGGCGGCGCAGGGATTCCACTGCTGCCATCATGGTATACCCTGAAGCCAATCCGTCATCAACCACGATAGCCGTCTTGCCGGTTACCAGAGCCAGCGGTTTGTTGCCGCGATAAAAAAGGCTGCGCTGCTGGATGTTGCTCCTGACCAGGTTTACCTGATAGTTGATTTGTTGCTCATTCAATTGAATATGCTTTAAAACCGGCTCATTGTAGATGGTAGTGCCATCATCGGCTACAGCCCCGAATCCCCCTTCTGGCCGTAGTGGAATGGGAATCTTGCGTGAGATAACCAGGTCTAATTCTGCATCGAGGGCAAGAGCCACCTCCATACCTACGGGTATTCCCCCGTTGGGTATGGCAAAAACGATAACCGGCTGCTTTTTATATTCTTCAAGTTTAGCTGCCAGTTTTACGCCGGCATCATACCTGTTTTCGAAAATAGCCTGTCTGGGGGTATGCAAATTTTTCTCCTTATAATTATTTTATGGTTGTTCTATCTCGTGAATGAGCTCTCTCCCATATTCCAACAGTATTTTAGCACGTTCCTCTGGAACATTAGTAGCTGTCAGCCACAATTGAAGAGCCTCTGCAGGCAATAATTTCTCGGTGGTAAGAGTGCCCAGCCTGCTGCGAGGCTCTCTTTTAACATCTTTGGCAATGGTAAAATAGCTGGCTTTTTTCAGGGCGTCCTTGATGATGCTATCCCTGATAAGCTTCTCAGATTCCTGAGGCAGGTTGATTTGCAGTTTTACTATAGCGTCCTGAATGTCATGCTTGTTTATGATATCCATGATTTTCTGTGTTGGGTCTGCATCCCCGGGGTTTATTTCGGCTTTGATGGTGATGAAACGCCTACCTTCAATGGGGTGGAAGTTATATGAAACCCTTCTCTTCCCTGAAACGGCATTTGTTTCGATTTCTACCAGATAGAATCCCTTTTCATCGGCTTCATCCCCGAAATCCAGCCTGTCCAGGCTCCCTGAGTATACCACCGGGGGATTTTCCTTTATTACCTGGTGGCGATGGATATGCCCCAGTGCAATGTAATCGAAGGCGGGGTTGGCAACAGTCCCGGGCAGGAGTTCATGTTCCTGCCCGATAGTTATCGAATCCTCCGAGCCAACATGCACACCGGTTATCCAGATATGGGAAGCCAGTATTGCCGGCAGGCAGCTATCCAGTTCCTGCACCTGTGCGTTTATTATATTGGTTAATTTTTCCTGCATCTTTTCATTTATCTGTGCAAAAGTAAGATTCCGGCTATCTTCTTTGCTCATAAGGAGGCTGCGCCTCAGCCATGGCAATGCGGCTATCTGGATGGTGCCTCCCGAAGTGTTTATCTTAAAGATCCCCGGGCGGTTAGCAACATAGACATTTTTTACTGCCAGCGTATCGAAAATCTCGGTCGAAGTCGCCCGCCCGATGCCGTTCGGCATATCATGATTTCCCACGAGCAGGAAGACGGCAATTCCTTTTTCGGAAAGTTTCCTGATGCGTTTGGCGAATTCACGTTGATGCGTCTGACTGGGTTCGCGGCTCTTGTATGCATCCCCGCAGAATAGAACGAGGTCAACCCTGTTTTCGATGGCGAAATCGACCAGTTTGTCAAAAGATGACAGAAAATCCAGCAGGCGAGACGGGAGTCCCGTCTCAGGTTCGGGATGCCCGTAGCTTTCGACACCCAGATGCAGGTCGGCAAAATGAATTATTTTCAATCGATGCCTCTATTCCTTTATCAACCATGGCTACTATAAATAATACTTTAAATGGTATATGCCCTTATTATATCAAAATAATCCGAAAGCTTTTTGC
>CAZJVO010000110.1:0-2748 GCA_964549815.1 uncultured Dehalococcoidales bacterium
TCCGAATTACGGAACTCAATATCTTCGGAACAGCTCTAATAATATCCATTCATCCCAAGCTGTGTCGAAGGATATTCCTGGTTTATCGTCGCCGTTATGGTTTCCCGACGTGTCGGGACTCATCCACGAACGGTTAATAATAAGGCTCACCACGAGTGGCTTTGATGGCTTATTCCCCCCGGATTCTTCGTTCGTCCCTCACGAACTCAGAATGACAAATGAGAACGTCGTTGCGAGGACGACGCAGGAGGACGAAGCAATCACTACAATGCATCTTAAATACCCCACCCCGTCTTATTCAAATAGCCGCTATGGTTTAATCCCGCCTTGTCGGGATTTCGTTCCGAATTACGGAACTCAATATCTTCGGAACAGCTCTAATAATATCCATTCATCCTGAGCTATGTCGAAGGATTAGAGCGGAAACAAAAGACAGACAAGACTGATAAGAACAATAATTCCCATTATACTACTTTGACCGCCGTACTAATCTAACAGCCTCAAAGAGATTGCTTTATCTCGATAAATCGGGATTTCTCAGCGATAATTTAAATTATTAAGCCGCAGCCTTTTTCTTCCTCGATTGAACCAACCAGGCAATGCCATATGTTATGCCGAACATAGCAAGAACACCTATCCAGCCAGCGAGAATGGTGGCAAACGCCTCATTCTCTATGCCTGGAAAGACGTAGTCGGCTATTATTTCGAACGGAGAACCTTGAGCGACATCAAGGAATCCTTTATCCTCAGCCACTTTCTCCAACCCATCGGGAGAAGAGGAAGCCAGAGGGGATATGGTAGCAACCAGTAAGCAAAAGCCCAGAGCCAATAACCACCATTTCTTATAGTTCATTTCCGCTCTCCTCTATATTCTCTGAAGTCTTAAAAGGTCAGACCTGGTAGCCATTACCAGGCTAACAACCGCCACCGTAATCAATCCTTCGCCGATGCCAATAATGGCATGAACCCCCGCCATCGCCGGTAAGGCAACTGATAACGGCGAAGTGCCGGAAACAGCCAGCTCGATAGCGCAAGCTATAGAGGCTAAAAGGACGGATGCCCAGGCGGCTGCAAACCCGGATATCAGTTTCGAACGGTTGCTATCGCCCAGCAAAGCGTTAAGCCACTTATAGATGTAATATGCGCTGAATCCACCGACGATACCCATATTGAAAATATTTGCCCCCAGCGTCAGTATGCCGCCATCCTGAAAGATGAAGCACTGCCCTGTCAGCACTACCGCCATTATCAATACCGCTGCCCAGGGACCCAGCAATATAGCCACCAGCGCCGCCCCCAGAAAATGCCCGGATGTTCCCCCGGCAACCGGAAAATTCAGCATCTGGGCGGCAAAGATAAAAGCCGCCAGTATCCCCATCAGGGGGATGTGTTTTTCTCCCAGATTCTTGTTAGCCAGCCTGACCGCATTGCCGACTCCTCCGGCGGAGATGACGTATGTGGTTGCCACAGTCGCCGTGCTTAAAAATCCATCAGGAATATGCATTAAAAACCTCCTCGTTGCTATTCATAGCAATTGCAAATAATTGCACCATAAAACTAAAAAATTTTATCTGCACTTTTTACAGATGCCGAATATTGCCAGGTGATGAATATCGGCCTCGAAGCCATATTGCTTCATCAGGGATTCTTTCAAAGGCGCAAAAACCGATTCTTCCATATCGATAATTCCGCCACACTTCTGGCAGACCAGATGGTGATGATGTCCCTTTCTGATACTGTGGTAGCGTACCCGGCCGTCTCCGAAATCGGTTTCCGTTACCAGCTCAAGTTGTTTTAAGAGTTCGAGGGTGCGGTATACAGTGGAGATATTGACATTCGGATAGCGGAGGCAAACCAGCGTGAATATCTCCTCGGCACTGATATGGTCTTCGGCATTCTCAACTGCCTCGAGTATCATCATTCGTTGAGGGGTTACCCTGTAGCCCTGCTCCGTAAGCTTGCTCAATATTTCACCTGATTTAGCCATTGGAGAGAGTATACCACAGGGGGAATAATTGGTGCAAGGAGTTGCAGCTGCATATTTTTGATATTGAAACCTCACAGGGCGGGGTATTTAAGAGGCATCGTAGTGATTGCTTCGTCCTCCTGCGTCGTCCTCGCAACGACGTTCTCATTTGTCATTCTGAGTTCGTGAGGGACGAACGAAGAATCCGGGGGGAGGTGAAAAAAGAAGGCTTCTTACAAAATCCCTCTCAATCTCCCTTTGCAAAGGGAGAAATGACTAACAGGTTTTGTATTTCTTATTAAAACCAAAAGCAGAAGCCTGTCGAATAATTTGATTTTATCTTTCCGATTGGAGAAGAGTGTATTCTTCCACTTTGGAAAAGGGGAATTAAAGGGGATTTGCCTCGATTGTTTTCCTTGTTCCCCTGCCCCTTTCTAACATAAAGGGACCTCAGGATGAACGGATTTATTATTTAGAGAACATCAAAACAGATATATTTATAAAACATTTTAATCCGTAGCCGTTCGTGGTGAGTCTTATTATTAACCGTTCGTGGATGAGTCCCGACACTTCGGGAAACCATAACGCCTATTTGGGTAAGACAGGGCGGGGTATTTAAGAGGCATCGTAGTGATTGCTTCACCCCGATAAATCGGGATTCGCAACGACAATAAGCATACTGTCATTCTGAGTTCGTGAGGGACGAACGAAGAATCCGGGGGGAGGAATAAACCTCGATGAAATCCCGATTAATTCTGGACACTTCGGGAAACCATAACGGC
>CAZJVO010000111.1:0-2692 GCA_964549815.1 uncultured Dehalococcoidales bacterium
AATACCACCAGCTTAATCGTCACCGCACGTATCGGAACCATTAAGGATGCCGATAAAATAGTAGTGCTGGACCAGGGTAAAGTTGTAGGAATAGGCACGCATAAGGAGCTGATGGAATCGTGCACTGTATATCAGGAGATAGCCTATTCACAGATGACCAGGGAGGAACTCGAAAATGCCTCATAAGGAATATACCATCGGAGATAATGCCAAAACAGCTCCGCGCCGTCACGGCGGCGGGCCTTTCGGAGGCGGACATGGAGTCATGGGCGCCGGGGAAAAAGCGGTGGATTTCAAGAAAACCTGGGGGAACCTGCTGGCTTATTGCAAGCCCTATCTGCCAGCAATTATCATCGCACTCCTGCTGGCGATAACATCTACTATTTTCACACTCATCGGGCCCAATCAACTCAGTAAGATTACAGACCTGATAAAAGAAGGGCTGTTCGGCACTATGGATATCGACGCCATACTGAAGGTCTGCATCTTTCTGGCCATACTCTATGGCTCGGGGGCTGTTTTATCCTATATACAGGGTTTTATTATGGCAACGGTTACCCAGAAGATTTGCAAAAGCCTGCGAGAAAGTATTTCGCGAAAAATAAACCGTCTGCCGCTCAAATATTTCGATTCCACCAGCTACGGGGAGGTGTTGAGCCGGGTAACCAACGATGTAGATACCATCGGGCACACTCTCAATCAGAGCATCACCTCCCTGATTACTGCCGTGACCCTGTTTCTCGGCTCCATGATAATGATGTTCATCACAAATGCATATATGGCCCTTACCGCAATCGGGTCGACGGTGATCGGCTTCGGCATTATGATGTTGATAGTTTCCAAATCACAAAAATTCTTCTTTCGTCAGCAGCAAGCTCTCGGCGAAATGAACGGGCATGTTGAAGAGATATATGCAGGGCATAATGTGGTCAAGGTATACAATGGCGAAGAAGAAGCCAAAAAGAAATTTAATGTAATAAACGAAACCCTGTATAACAACGCCTGGAAATCACAGTTTTTATCCGGTCTTATGATGCCGCTTATGTCATTTATCGGCAACATAGGATATGTGGCCGTCTGTGTGGTCGGCGGCGCCATGGCACTCAATGGAACGATTTCTTTCGGGGTTATCGTGGCTTTCATGATTTATGTCAGGTTATTTTCACAACCCCTCACCCAATTTGCCCAGACGGCAACTGCTCTGCAATCGACTGCCGCCGCCAGCGAACACGTCTTCGAATTTCTGGAAGAACAGGAACTCGAGGATGAGAGCCATAAAACCCTGGTATTAAAAGATGTTAAAGGGGAGGTCGAATTTGAAAATGTCAGATTCGGCTACAATCCAGACCGGATGGTCATCAAAAACTTTTCTGCCCACATCAAACCTGGGCAGAAAATTGCAATAGTAGGGCCTACTGGAGCAGGCAAGACCACTATAGTAAATCTTTTAATGCGATTCTACGAGCTCAACAGCGGAGAAATCAGGATTGATGGGATTCCAACCAGCCAGCTTACACGGGAGAATGTACACAGCCTCTTCTGTATGGTACTGCAGGATACATGGCTTTTCGAGGGCACCATCAAAGAAAATATCGTTTACAGCAAGCAGGGGATAACCGATGAACAGATTATCGCCGCTTGTAAAGCCGCTAATATCGACCATTTTATACACACGCTGCCCGAAGGATATAACACTGTGCTCAACGATAATGCCAATCTATCGGCAGGGCAAAAGCAACTCATTACTATTGCCAGGGCTATGGTTGAAAATACTCCCCTGCTGATTCTGGATGAAGCCACAAGTTCGGTAGACACGCGCACCGAGTTATTGATACAGCAGGCGATGGACAGACTAACGGCAGGACGCACTTCTTTTGTTATCGCCCACAGGCTCTCCACCATTAAAAACTCCGACCTGATACTGGTAATGAATGAGGGGGATATCATTGAGAGCGGCAACCATGAAGAGTTACTGTTCAAAAACGGCTTTTACGCAGAACTTTACAACAGCCAGTTCGAACAGGTGTCTTAATAAGCCTTCTCTGTTCTGAAAGGGTGAAAAATTCAGATAAGAATAACTCCAGACCGCTCGGTTATCACAAAAAAGGGTTATGCGGCTTTAGTGCCGCATAACCCTTTTCAATCCTTACCTGTTTATTCTATAGTTCTAGTTAAGTGTCATAACTGCTTCAATCGAACCGCCAATCGTTCTCTCAATGGTTAATGCAGAACCGTTGGGTGGCAGTATCTGTAGCGTAAACGTATCATAGATACCGACTGTTGCAGTAGCAGGAACGGTAACCGAAACTACCATCAGTTCATCGCCTTCCAGCAGGTTTTCAGAACCACGCTCGGTGCTCTGCTCACTCAGTGCATAGGTCCAGGTAACATCGGTCGATGAAACAGTATCATCCCAGAAGTTGATGCTGACGGCATCCATATCCACTGCATTTCCGGCAATCGCCATTCCCAGTACAATCTGAACCGTTTCCAATTCGGTTCCACCAGCACTCAGACCGAGAACCGACCCCTTGACTTCCATGGTACTCTGGGCACCTTCGAGTCCGGCATAGACCGCCTTCTGCCCTTCTTCGGCTGAAAAGATACCGGCTGAGAGGACACTGTATGCAAGTACGGAGGCGACAGTGACGAAGGCGATCAATATGATAGCCGTTTCAAGACCGCTGATACC
>CAZJVO010000112.1:0-2544 GCA_964549815.1 uncultured Dehalococcoidales bacterium
GGTGGTTTTCTCCAGCACATCGCCGGTAACAAAAAGCACCCTTTTCGCCATCTCCGGTTTCACCTTTTTCAGCTGTCGATAGAGTTCCAGCCCATTCATATCCGGCATTTTGATATCCAGCAGAACAAAATCAAAGTTGTTTTCCTGTATCATCTCAAAGGCATCTCTAGCATTGCTCACCAGCTCAGATTCATAACCCCAGCCGGATAACAGACGCTCAAGATATGTAAGAATGGGTTTTTCATCATCTATAACCAATCCCTTTTTTAAATCCCTGTCAGGTATAGCATCATCCGTTTCATCTATTTCATCTATAGAGTCCAGTATATTCGTTACCGGCAATTCGATTATGAACCTGGCGCCGTGCCCCTCTTCGCTTTCGACATTAATCTTCCCTTTATGCTGCTTAATAATGCCGTGACTCATACTTAAGCCAAGCCCCGTTCCTTCTCCAACTCCCTTGGTAGTAAAAAACGGGTTGAATACCCTGGATAAATTCTCCTGGCTTATTCCAGGTCCGGTATCTGCAAAGGTGATAATGATGCTCTTCCCTGTAGATTTTGTTCTTACTGTTAAAGTACCAGCCTTCTTCATATCCTTCATTGCCTGTTCGGCGTTCAATATCATATTAAGGAATACCTGCTGGAGCTGTGCTCCATCTGCAGCAGTCAAAGGAAGATGCCCCTCCAGTTCGGTCACCACCCGAATATTGCTCAGCTCCATTTCATGAGTGCGCAGTTCCAGTGTATTCGAAATAATTTCATCGATGTTTACCATAGACCATCCCGGTTTGTTTTGATAGGCAAAGGTCAACAAACCCGAAACTATTTTGGCAGCGCGTTGCGCCTCATGGTTAATAATCTCAAGGTCTTCCTTTATATCATCGGGAATATCCCTATCTATCAACAATTGTGAGAAGCCTACCACCCCTGTCAGGGGATTATTTATTTCATGGGCTATGCCGGAAGCCATCTCTCCTATAGAAGCCAGATGAGTAGCGTTGTATAGTTCCTGTTGCATCTGCTTCTCCTTTTCTGCCGCCCTTTTTATATCCGTTATGTCCTGTATTGAACCAAACTGTTTTATTAATTTACCCGATGCATCGAACACAAAATCCGTCCTGAAATTGGCAAACCAGAGCTCCCCGTTTTTACGATAGAGACGGATTATTATACTGGTAGTCTCCTGCCCATCAGTTGCAATCTGCTGTAATGCAATGGTATTTTGCAGCAATTCTAAATCATCGGGATGAACGGCATTTAAAAATAGCTCCTTTGTCGGCGATACTTCTCCATGGCGATAACCGAAGAGGCGATACATCTCATCGCTCCAGAATAACTCTCCGGTCACCACATCAAGATGCCAGCTACCGAGTTTGGCCATTCTCTGAGCTTCCGCCAGGCTAGCCTCACTTTCACGCAATCTGATTTCGATTTCCTTTTGCTCGGTAATATCCTGCACCGAACCGAACAGAATAATCGGTTCGCCGTTTTCATCGCATATTGCCTCCGACCTGGAATTTCCATACCAGACCTGCCCATTTTTACGGCGGAAACGGACGATTATATTAGCTCCATTTCTTTTATCCTCCACCAGCGTCTGGTCCATAATGTATTTATCATCCTGATAAACATGACTGAAGAACAGATCTGCAGCCGGCGACACTTCTCCAGGGCGGTAACCGAAGAGGTGATACATCTCGTCACTCCAGTAGACCTTCCCGGATTTCAAGTCCATTTGCCAGTTCCCCAACCTGGCTATTCTCTGAGCTTCCGCCAGCATGGCTTCGCTTTCACGCATTCTTATTTCGGACTGCTTTCGCTCGTTAATAGCCATTACAATAAATAGCCTGCCATGGATTTCTCCGTCTTGCCCCCTTATCACCTGAGGAAAAAGCTCTATCCATAAGGTTTCGTCTTTAGTCTTTATCAAACATTCATAACTCAAATAGCCGGCAAAATCGTTTTGTTCCAGCGCTTTATATTGGTTCTTGAGTTCCGATGGCGATGGGTCGAGTATTTCCACGACATTAAGAATATGCTTACCAATCGCCTCAGATGATTGCACACCGGTAATACACTCCATAGACTCATTCCAACCCGTTATAATATAGTCAGGCCTTGTTATCACCACTCCTTCTTTGATAGCCTTGAAGGCAGCATCGGAAAAACGCAGGGTTTCTTCGATTTTTTTGCGTTCGGTGATATCGGTAACAATGGCTAACCCCCCCAGTATCTCCCCCAGACTGTTCTTTATCCCCTGAGGAAAAACCTCTATCCATAATGTCTTATTCCCCACCCTGACGAGACTTTCAAAATTAGCATCCTGTCGAGCATTATCCTGTATACCACCTTCAAATAAATGCATATGCTTCCGTTTAATTTCATCAGGGGTTGGATACAGAACCCTGATAGCTTCAAACAGCTTCCTCCCGATTATTTCGGACGCCTGCACCTCGAAAATACGTTCACAGGCTTCATTCCAGTCCGTTATGCACAGGTTTTTATCTACAATTATGATGCCTTCGCTTATGGACTTCAAAGC
>CAZJVO010000113.1:0-2416 GCA_964549815.1 uncultured Dehalococcoidales bacterium
GTGGTGGGCGGTAATGGACTCGAACCAATGACCTCTGCGATGTCAACACAGCGCTCTAACCAGCTGAGCTAACCGCCCAAAAGAGGATAGATAATTTTACTAAATTATGGTCGTTGCCGTCAATAATAGCCTTGCTACTTCCCTGTATAATCTCTTTTGGGAGTTACCACTTTGGTTATCAAGGCTGCAGATACACATTTTACAACATCACCGATAACGAATGGCATAACCCCCATAGCCAGCAACGATGAAATACTTACCGACGTTCCGGTAAAAGCATTCATCCATATACCCAGCCAGATTACTCCCGGCACATACACTATGACAAGACTGGCAAACAACATCAATCCCAGCATACTGAAAAAGTAGCGGGATTTAATATATTTATCGGTAAAATAGCCAAGGAATAGCGCTGCCAGAATAAAACCAACCAGATAACCAGCCGTAGTTCCCAACCCGCTGGTCCACCCATTGAACCATGGCACGCCGACAACGCCTAGCACAGCATAAATCGCCATACTTACACCACCCCAGCGCCTACCCAGTAATACACCTGCTAAAAGAACAGCCAGCGTCTGCCCGGTAATGGGAACGGGGCTCCATTCTACAAATATTCTTACCTGTGCCAGCAGGCCTGTCAATCCTGCCATAGCAACAGCCATAAGCAGCTTCCATGGAATACTTAAATGGTGGCGCCATACAAAAACATCATACCTTGTTCGATCAATCGCCGATATTACCTGCATAAAATTCCTCTCAAATTAAGATTAAGCTCCGGGTTTTTTAACACCGACAAGCGATATTTCTACATTTTTACCACAATTGGGGCAGTTTACCAGTATTGTCATCGGCTGACTCATGACTCTCTCGATAACAGCAGATACCATCGAATCTATATCGTCCAATCGCCTATCCAGCATATCAAGGCGCCTCTCGAGGTTATCATCGCTATCGTTCAAATGTTTGGCAGTACTTTTGTTATCCTTTGCCAATGTTTGTCCTCTTAAGTTACAGAATATTGTGTGTAAAGGTCAGAATAAAAACAGGGTAATTATACGTGACAGTAAAAAATATGTCAAAATAATTTTCTCTCTTCTATTGCTTTAAGAATATTCATGACCTATACTAAACATTATCATATGAAATGAAGGGGGATAAAATGCCAGAGTTAAAAGTTGGAACAGTATCTGATTTCTTCGCTCGTCCGGTTGTTGCAGGGATTGAATTGACTGGTGAGTTGAATGCAGGAGATCTGATACACATCAAGGGGCATATTACTGATATAGAATTCACAGTCACTTCAATGCAGATAGATAACAAGACGATTACTTCGGCTAAAGCCGGCGATATAATCGGCATTAAAGTTGCCGAACGCGTCAGACCCGGCGACATCGTTTACAAAGTAATCTGATGCCAAACTGCTAGCTTATTCCCTTAATCAGATTAGCCATTTCTATGGCACTGGTAGCAGCCGTAAAACCTTTGTTGCCCATCTTGGCTCCAGCCCTCTCGATAGCCTGTTCCAGATTTTCTGCAGTTATCACTCCATTGATTACGGGTAACTCTGTATCCAGAGCTACTTTTGCAACCCCCTTGGTATATTCTGAAGCCACATAATCAAAATGGGGAGTCCCTCCACGTATTATCGCACCAAGGCAAATAATGGCATCGTACTTCTTGGTTCTGGCCATTTTAAGAGCTATCAGTGGAATTTCAAAAGAACCAGGAGTCCAGGCAACGCATATATCATTCTCTTCGACTCCATGCCTTAAAAGCGCATCCCTGCACCCATCCAGAAGCTTATTCGATATAAACTCGTTGAAACGCGAAACAACTATCCCAAACTTTAACCCCTTCCCGATCAGCATGCCTTCAAAACTCTTGTTCATATACCCTCCAATACTTTTTATCTTTTTGATTTTTAAAGTATATGTCCCATTTTATTTTTCTTTGTTTCAAGATAATGTCTGTTATATTCGTTTGGTTTAACAACTATAGGAACCGTTTCAATCACTTCCAATCCATAACCCTCAAGCCCGACCACTTTTTTCGGATTATTTGTGAGCAGCCTTATTTTATGTAAATTCAAATCGGTCAGTATCTGTGCGCCGATTCCATAATCCCTGAGGTCCGGGGGAAAGCCCAGAGACAAATTTGCCTCTACAGTATCCAGACCGTTATCCTGCAATTCGTAGGCACATATCTTATTATGGATTCCAATACCCCTCCCCTCCTGTCTCATATAAAGCAATACCCCGCGCTGCTCTTCCGCTATCTGCTTCATTGCCATATCGATTTGCTCTCCGCAATCACAACGCAGACTACCAAACACATCCCCTGTAAGGCATTCACTGTGCACCCTTACCAGTACCGGTTCCTCGTTATCTATATCTCCCATTACCAGGGCTACATGCTG
>CAZJVO010000114.1:0-2388 GCA_964549815.1 uncultured Dehalococcoidales bacterium
AATACCTCTTATTCTCCCTTTGTTATATGGAGAGAATTGCGGAGTGGTAATCCGGGGTGAGGAAGAAGTACTTTCCCACTTTTCTTGGTGCTTTATCCAGAAAAGTCGGTATGAAGCATGACAGAAACATCTGCGGTACTTTCCCTCTTTTGAAAAGAGGGAGTGAGGGAGATTTGCTGCGTATCGTTCCATCTATTCAGGTAACTTGTAAAATACCTCTTATTCTCCCTTTGTTATATGGAGAGAATTGCGGAGTGGTAATCCGGAGGGCTAAAACGACAAATCTGCGATTTCCGGTGATAATTATATTCGGCGCCGTTATGGTTCGATCCCGATGAGCCGGGATTTTATTAGTTACCCCGCCCCGGATGCTTCGTTCGACCACCACGAACTCAGCATGACAATTTTTTGTCATACCGTGCATAATGTATGGACGAAGGGTCCGGGAGGAATAACAAACATTGTTATTACTAATCAATTATAAATATATTCTGCTATTTATGTATTTATGAGGTCATTTAATGAACCCATCTTATCTAGCCCTGTATAAATCGGGCGAACTGGCAAAACGGGCGGAGCGTCTCCACTCCAGATTAGCCTCCTGCGATATCTGTCCGAGGGAATGCCACATCGACCGCTTGCAGGATGAAACAGGCTACTGCCACTCTGGTGAATTGCCTATCGTTGTTTCGTATTGTGACCATCACGGCGAGGAGCCGGCTCTTTCAGGGGACCGCGGTTCGGGAACCATCTTCTTTGCCAATTGCAATCTGCGCTGCCTCTATTGCCAGAACTACCAGATAAGCCAGGACTGGCAGAAGCAAAAAGAAAATGAGGTAGACTGTTACCGGCTGGCGGAGTACATGCTCTATCTACAGGATAGACTTGGTTGCCACAACATCAATCTGGTTTCCCCATCCCATTTTGTTCCGCAGATAATGAAAGCCCTTTTGATGGCAATTCCGATGGGTTTCCATCTTCCCCTGGTCTATAATACCAACGGCTACGACAGCCTGGAAACGCTGAGAGAGCTTGATGGTGTTATCGATATCTATCTGCCCGATTTCAAGTATTTCGATAATAAATGGGCGCTGGTGTTGTCCGGTGTGGGTAATTATGTGGAAAAGGCTCAGTCTGCCATAAAGGAAATGTACCGGCAGGTGGGGAATCTCACCATCGATGATGATGGCATAGCGCAGCGGGGTCTTATTGTGCGGCATCTTATCCTGCCCAACAGATTATCCGGCAGTAAGGAAGTCCTTGAATGGCTGGCAACAGAACTATCGCCCGAGGTAACCATCAGCCTGATGTCGCAGTATCGGCCGATGCATCGGGCGCATGAGTTTCTTTCCATTGCAAGGAGTATCACGCAGGATGAATACGAGGAAGTATTTAGTCTGCTGGATAAACTGGGAATGGAGAACGGCTGGGTCCAACAGATGGGAGCCGAGGAGCTCTACCTGCCTGATTTCGAGCATCCCGGGCACCCTTTCGAAAAATGAAAAAGTGTGGGATAAATATAGCTATTTTCTCTTACGGTTAGCAAAGGAAAATTCTATCTTTTTACCGTTGCGCTTGGTATCTTTTTTGTTTACGTTTTCGATGAACCTCTTGAGTTCTTCCTGCTCTTCGGTTGTTGCTTTTTTAGTAGTCATCTATATCTTTCACCTTTTTGTTAGTTAAAGCCTTATTATAGCAGGTTTGTATGGACAGAGCCAAATATATTTGCGGTGGTGGCTCTTATTAATCATAGTTGTTATGAATAATACTTCAAAGCCGCTATGGTTTTGACAGGCTTCCTTCGATATACTCAGGACAGGCTCACCACGAACGGCTTTCCTTTTTGCTATGCTGAGTTCGTGGTAAATAAAAAGCCGTTCGTGGATGAGTCCCGACGCGTCGGGATCGAACCATAACGGCAACGACCTGGTCATTTCCCCTTTCTTCAAAATCGGAGAAGGGGGACAGGGGGATGAGGTTTTGTCTAAATCCAAAGAAGTCCGAATAATAAATATAACTCCCTACCCCCTAACCCCCAGGCCTTTTGTACGTTATATTATATGAACTATGGGTAATCACGGAGGACAAACATGAAAAAAATTGTATTTTTACTTTTAAGTGCCGTGCTGATTCTAAGTACGGTATCCTGCTCCCCAACGCAGGTATATGGAGATGAAGCAAAATCCGATAAAGAGTATGATAGCTCTCCGGATGTAAGCAACACAGCCCTTGAAGCACTTGTCGATGGCAATAATGAATTCGCTTACGACCTCTACAAACAACTCAGCGCCGACAAGGAAGGCAACTTCTTCTATTCACCTTACAGCATATCTCTGGCGCTGGCAATGACCTATGCCGGGGCCAACGGGCAAACCGAAGAGCAAATGG
>CAZJVO010000115.1:0-2236 GCA_964549815.1 uncultured Dehalococcoidales bacterium
CCTTAAGTTGTCTACAGGATTATTGTACCCTTTGTTTACGGGTGTTATCAAGCGAAAAATGTATAGTTTATATAGTTATTCAAACCTTAACATCGAGTCTATTCTCCGTATGCAGCAAGATATTTATTCCGTCCTGCTAAATCGGAGGGATTTAAGATAAAGTCTTAAACGATTAGATTATTATTGACACTGCCGCTATTAACAATCATAATCATAGCACGCAAGTGGAGGTGGGTTTTGGAAAGTCCTTATGAATATGCGATGGCTACCGAGTTTTTAGTCCTCAAACCAGAGGCAGATATCGTCCCCGAGGGGATAGATTACAGCGACCCCAAACTGCAGAAGGCTTTTACTGTGAAAGTATCGAAAACCCTGAACAATCTCAGCAAGTCCTTACCCAATCTTAATGGTGGCGGCTGGTTGATAGTCTCACACAGCATATGTCAGGTGGAGGGCGCTATCCTGATATCGTTCCTTCTGCAAAGACCCCGGCGGGAATAACAAACTTTTATCAAAAAATCTTTTTTATGTTATACTTTAGCCAGGGCCAGCGTAGCTCAGCAGGTAGAGCAGCGCTTTCGTAAAGCGCGGGTCGGGGGTTCGAATCCTCTCGCTGGCTCCACTATTGTCTATTGATTTTGGAGGAAAGATGAGTCTTTTTATTGATAAATTGAAGCAGGCTTCACAATCCGAGCTCCCGCCTATGGGTTTCAGAACGTCACAGAAGTCCTTTAAACCGAGGTTGCTGGTCATTGCATCTATAGATCAGACCGATGCCCTGAATATAGTTGACATAAAGGATGATGCCGATGCCTTCTTATTCACCGCTCAGAAAGCTATGGAATTTAGAGCGGTTGAAAAAAAGGTGAAATCATTAACGGATATTCCGTGTGGGTGCCGGATAAGCGGAAATTACAGTATCGACCTGGGGAAAACAGGTCTGGATTTTGTTGTTTTTACGGATGATATTCCTGCCCCGCCGCTTTTGAAATCGGAAAATATAGGCAGAATTATTATCGCGGAAGTATCGATGCCCGTCGATATTATTCGTGTTCTGGATACTATGCCGGCGGATGCTATATTCCTCGATGATAAATCTGCAGAAAAGTTTTCCCTGACCTGGCAGCAAATGGCTGTATATAAGCGTTTTTCGGCGTTATCATCTAAGTCTTTATTAACAACTGTTCCCATGAATTTGACTGCCGATGAATTGCAGGCTATATGGGATATGGGGGTCGATGGGCTGGTGGTGAATGTAGTCGATAGTGAATCCGCCGATGGCCTTAGGAAATTGCGTCAGACGGTTGAATCCCTGGTCCCACCATCACAGCGCAAGCGCCTTAAATCGAGAGCTCTGGTGCCTCAGGTCCGCAGTGAAGCCCCGATGGTTGTCGATGACGATGATGATGGCGAAGAGGACGAATAAGATTTTATCCTGCATCCCGATGTCTATTGAGTACAAACCGCCCACACAGGTAACAGTTTAGGTTCGAGCATAATATGTTCCGTTTGCCGAGTCCCGATGTATCGGGAAAGGGTCTGTAGAGCGGAACAATAATACAATTAATTTTTCTCGCCGCTTATTTCGACAGGCTCACGATGCCTGCCTTTCCATGCATATATAGAATACTAACTAAAATAATCTAATAGTAAATAAGCTCTCTTTCCCTTGTCTCATAGGAACCTCTAACACCACTTTTAAGTTTAAAAAATAACCATTGACAAGTCTGTTATAACTAAATATGGAGATTGTCTTATACTAATTATTTAGTATATTATTAAATAATACTTGTATATTTGATATGGGATGTCAAAAATGGACACCAAACCTTTCATGCTGCCAGCAATTCCATATAATATTTCTGAGAAAATGCTGCTGGTGACAGAAATCCCAATTTGGATTGAATTCTCTGCCGATTATAAAATATCTCAATATACTCAGTGATATCTCGGATTGCTTCTTGTCGAGTTCTATAATGCCGTTGATGAATTAGTTCCTGCTTCAGTACTCCCCAGAAACTTTCCATTGGGGCATTATCAAAGCAATTCCCTTTTCCACTCATTGATACTTCCAGATTATACAGTTCCAGCAGCTGCCTATATTCCTGTGAGCAATACTGACTGCCACGGTCAGAGTGGTGCATCAATCCCAATTCCGGACGTTTGGTTGCCAGAGCACGTAATAAAGATTGACTCACAAGATTTTTCGTCAGGCGTTCTCCCATGGCATATCCTA
>CAZJVO010000116.1:0-2067 GCA_964549815.1 uncultured Dehalococcoidales bacterium
ATGACAGTTAAGGATGTTAGCAAAACCTACGGCAAAATCGGCCGGGTTCAGACAAACGTTTAGTTACACCGGGACGTTCTTTCTGTAACAGTTTTCATGAACTATTGTTTATTACGGAATGAGCGTCCCCTTGTAACACTATGAACTATTGTTTGTTACAGAAAGAACGTCCCGGTGTAACACAGTTGCGAAAGTTTCTAATTTTCAGGTATGGTTTCAAACCGCAGTTCAACCTTAAACAAATCGCCATCGATTTTTACAGAGAACTTGCCGCCACAGACCTCGGTAAAGGTTTGGGCAATGGACAGTCCCAGTCCCGACCCTTCGCTGCTTCGAAATTTATCTCCGCGCATAAAGCGTTGCAGAATTTCATCTTCATCGAAGGTCATTTCGTACTTGGCCGTATTTTTGATGGTGGCCGTTACTTCTTTACCGTCCACGGTTAAATCAACAAATACCCGTGAACCTGAAAGGGAATACTTCAGGGTATTCATAATCAGGTTTTCCAGGACCCGGTATAGTTTTTTGCCGTCACTTATAATGTACACAGGCTCATCAGGAATATTTATCCGGAAAGTGAGGCCAGAGGCCGCAATTGGTTCTTCCATGTCGGCCAGGGCCTGTTTAGCCAGACGGGCTATATCGATTGTCTCCATATCCAACGGCAGGTTGTTACTGCTGGCTTTGGACAAATCGAATAAATCCTGAATCAGGTTCTTCAAGTGCTCCGACTTTTGGGCCAGAATTTTAATGTAATCGTTTACATGTTCGGGCAGACCGTCTTCTTTGTTCAGCAGATCAACATAGCTGATAATAGATGTCAGCGGGGTTTTTAAATCATGTGATACATTGGTAATAAGATCAATTTTCATGCGTTCGGATTTCATCTTCTCGGCTACGGCAATGCCCATACCTTCCTGGATGTAGTTGAGGTTTTGTACGGCAGGGTAAATGTCGGCATCTTCTGCAACTTCTAACCTGGTGCCCATATCACCATTTTTGATAAGCTCAATATGATCCATAAGGTTACCTAGATCGCTTATAGTTTCTTCGTAGCGCTTTAGATACCGGTAAATAAGGTATATGCCGGCACCGGCTATCAGGAAAGCCAGCAGTAAAGCCAACCCACCGGAACCGAGGGCTATCAATACAAAGATAACCGATATCAGGGCCAAAACTGCCTCCACTCCTACCAGCATATAGGCTCGTTTCAGCATCAACTTTTGCCAGGGATACCTTTTTTCATATTTTTTGTACCCGGTTAAAAGGGAGTTAATCGCGTTGTGGGTAAAAAAGCCTTTGCCGTGGACAATCAGGTCAATGAGTATAAGGTAAAACCACCAGAAGCAAGCAATTATCATGCAACTGGTTAAGGTAGCGTTAAGCAATATGTCTACCAGGACTGGATCGTCCCAACCTGGATAATAAGAATAGGCAACTCCCCCAAAAAACATTAAAACCAGGAGGGAAAGCAATAGCTTAACTTCCAGCCACATCCGACCCATCCAGGAGGCAAGCTTACGGTCAAATTCGCGCTTGGATGGACGATTGATTATTGCAAAGACCAGCAACAACAATCCCAACACCAGGAGGCCTGTATAAATCCAGCCGATGATAGACAGGAACTGCTGATCGCCATAGTATTTGGAATGAGCGTACGGATTTTCCACCAGGTTATCCTTAACTGCCAGCACGATCCGGATATCGGATACATTGTCGGGAGCAAGGTTATAGCGATAACCATGAAATATTCTCTGATAGCCGCTATCCAGTCTATGTATATCGATCTCTTTATCATGGTCAATCACTCGTAGCTTTTCCCCATCAAAATACCAAAAATAGTTGTATTCGGCAGGTAACGTCGGTATCTTTGCTGAATCAGAAAAGGAAGACGGCTCTGGCGTGATATTCTGCACTAGAAAGTTGTTATTTTTGTTAACTGCATAATATTTTAAATTTACTCCCTCATTATCCAGCACTCCTTTAGTTGTTTCCATGTAGTTGGCATCATAAGCTGAAGGATCGGCTACCAACGAGAAGAGCCGCCCATAATAGTCAGCTGTCCGC
>CAZJVO010000117.1:0-1906 GCA_964549815.1 uncultured Dehalococcoidales bacterium
AGTTCCGGCAAACCGGAACGAAATCCCGATTCATCGGGACTTCATTCGACCACCATTTATACTTAGCGTAGCTAATGTGCGAATTCAGCATGACAAAAACGTAGGGGCGACCAATGGTCGTCCGTTTGATTTTTAAAATGGCGGACTGGAAGTGCCTATCCCTGCGATATATGCTTTTTATTTATACCGTTCCAACACCTTTTCCAGCATATCGAATTTCTTCAGGCAGGCAATATATTCCGCCACCAGGTAATAGTTGGTCAAATCATCCTTATCCAATCCCCTGAAGGCAAATAATTCATCCCATAATAAACTGCTGCCCTCGACATGGAAAAAGCCGGTTTCCATATCTATTCCGAGAATGATATCCTGACCTTTAAAGACATCATCCTGATGACGGTAGAGTAATTGAGCCTGCCCGCTGTTTAAGACACGAAAGACTCTTGGATTTAAAGTTTTACCGGCAGGCAGCTTGCTTGCATGGAATTCGTTTAAAAGGACGTTATCGATTACAACCTGTTTCAACTTTTCATCCGCCAGCTCAGTAAGCTGATACTTGCCTTCCAGATATTCGATTATATCCCCGGCTCCTTTCCTGTTCGGATGCAAGCGTTGACTGTATTCATTAAAGACCTCTTTCCAGTCTGCAATCATTTCAGGGGTATATTCCTGCATCAACATGCTTTGCTCCAAATACTGATAAATTACTCCGCCAGCTTCATTTTAGCTTCTTCCCAGAGCTCGTTCTGCTCATCGAAAGACAGTTTTGAAAAATCGAGGCCGCGCTCACGGCATAACTGCTCCATAGTAGAGAATCTTTTATAGAACTTGCGGTTGGACCGGCGCAGTGCGGACTCCAAATCGATTCCCTGGCGGCGGGCAAAGTTTGCCAGCGTAAAGAGGATATCGCCGAACTCATCTTCTTTTTGCTGCAGGCTGCCGGCTGCTTTAAATTCACCGATTTCCTCCGCCATTTTTTCGAGCACGCCGCTATCTTCCTGCCAGTCGAAACCGACGCGCGCCACACGCCCCTGTATGGCCTGGCTGTAGGCCAAGGCCGGCATATTCTCGGGAACCCCATCCAGCATGGAGGCATCTTCCTTGCGCTCTTTCTTCTTGAGAGCCTCCCAATTAACGGTAACCTCTTCGGCATCCTTTACCCTGGTATCGCTAAATACGTGCGGATGCCTGTAAATCAGTTTTTCGTTTATTTTGCGGACGACATCATTGATGGTGAACTCGCCGCTATCGGCTGCTATCTGGCTGTGCAGAACAATTTGCAGCAGCAAATCCCCGAATTCCTCCGCCAACTTATCCATATTCGCCTCATCCATCGCCTGAAGCACCTCGTAGGCTTCCTCAAGCAGATTCTTTCTGAGTGACTGGTGGGTCTGCTTTCTGTCCCACGGGCAACCCTCGGGACTGCGTAAAAGCGCGATTATTTCAACCAGCGTCGTAAAGCTTTCCAAATTCTGCGTTGCGGGCATACTAACCTCTCTTTCGGATTTTGTAAAAAGTTATCGAAAAGTTATTCTACTGTCATTGCGAGGAATCCCGTGTTATCAAGACTTCTCTCGAGCTTCATGAATTCAGGATGACCATTTTTCTATTTGTCATCCTGAACCCGATTTATCGGGAGAAGTATCTGAGGGTGAGTTAATTTCCCACCAGCTTCCCCGGATTCTTCGTTCGACCACCATTTATACTTAGCGTAGCTAATTTACGAATTCAGCATATCAATACGTTGCCTGTCATCCTGAAGTCACAAGGGGTGACTGAAGGATCCGGGGGGTTGGGAGAAATAGCAAGAAGGCTGCCACAGCACCAGGCGGAAACGCGTTAATACCCCCACCCCAGCAACTGTGTTAAGTTAGCTTGCATAACTCCAAGGACGATGCTCTCTCAA
>CAZJVO010000118.1:0-1898 GCA_964549815.1 uncultured Dehalococcoidales bacterium
TGGACTCCTCTGTTTTCCATCCATTAGAGTCCAATATGTTTCTGAACCTTTGCAGGGGAATACAACATTCGAGAGTGTGCGGGATACTTCTTCCCCGGCGGCTGAGCATTTTTGATTGAGAGGTCTATGGATGAGGAATTTATCTTGCCGAACTTAATACCCTGACCATGAGAGGGTTAATGGATAAAGGTCTTCCCATACCTTTTCGATGGAGGTGTTAACTTATCTTTCTCATGGGACTGAAATGTAGGGGCAAGCAAAGTTCGAAGCAGGCTAATGGGCTGTCGTAAAGACGTAGTGGTTATTGGTTGATATTTTTGGCAATGCTCTTGAGCATGGTCAGTATGCCGATAACAGCATATTGTACCTCGGTAGGCTCCTGTGCCAGTACCTTGGCGACATAAGGGTCCAGCCTCCCGCTATTGTAATTGGCATTTGTATCGGCGGCCGAGCCGGTTTGCGGTGAAAGATAACCTGCCAGTGTGAAAAGTTCATCTTCTTCGAATCCCAGTGGCTTAGCTATCTTGCGGAGGGTGCGTGCCGATGGGTATCTCTCGCCCCTTTCGATGCGTCCCAGGTGCGAGGGCGAAACTTTAGCCATTCTGGCAAGCTCCTGCAGTGTAAGGGGAATAGATACCCTTTGCTGCCTTATTAATTCACCCAGCCCGTTTCTAGCAGTACCCATAGACTTATTGTAGTTAGCTTTACACTGAATGTCAACATATACCGCTAGCCTTTTATATCCTGTATGCAGGCAGGCTGACGCAATTATTAATTCCGGACAAATGGATTGCTTCGCCTTCCCTCTCCGATTTATATTAGATTCATTCTCCCGATGAATCGGGATCAGAAAGACAATGTAGAGGAACTTTTCGCAGTTTTTAGCCTTCCCCTCGGGGAAGGTGGCATCCCGATGTATCGGGGTGACGGATGAGGGATTATTGCAATTATAGTAATTACGGAAATACGATTTCCTTTTTCGTCCGCCTCGTCATCCCCGTAATACCAGAATACCCTGTATGCCGAAGGCGTGTTCTGCTGGACATATGCTTCGAAGACTTTTTTACCGTAGCGTTTCGATAGCGATTCATATTCGTGAGTCTGCAACGACCCGGAACGGAGATTGGTTTCCAGTAATCCTAAAGTCTTTCTTACCTGCTTGAGGACGCCTGACAAAGAGGGGGCGTTTTCAATCGCTGCAAGCTGTTCATTCGCTTGAGGAGTGAAGCGCAATTTATAATTTATCGCTGGCATATCTTGAGAAAGAGCCTTTATCTATCAAGTGTCCTTTTTCGGCTTCGTCCATCCCTTTATCTATTGAGGCCAGTATGGTTTTATCTTCGAATATCCACGCTTCGGATGCAGGGATGGTGACCTGCGGGTCTAAAACGATTTGCCCGTAGCTGTTGATATATACGTGATAAACGATATCTTTATCCCCCAGCGTTGTTTCGGGAAGCACTATTCTTCTCCTGGAGTCGGGTTTCACGTTGCCGGGTACACGCGTCAGTTTTTCGTCTCTTATAATTGTCGTCATATATTCACCTTACCGATTATTCTGATAAGTATTATATCACCGGTGGGGTTTTGTTACAAGTGGGTAATACCCATTGTTACTCATGTCCTTATTTTTGCCTGCCGGATTTTAGAAGCCATGATGATGATTGTAAAAATCGTTCCTTTTCCCAATTCGCTTTCAACGGTTATATTGCCGCCGTACATCTTTACCATCCCCTCGACTATCGGCAGCCCCAGCCCGTTGCCCGGTGTGTTCCTCTCTACCCTGTAGAAGCGGTCGAATATATGAGGCAAATGTTCTTCGGCGATACCCGTGCCGCTATCTGCCACGGTAATGACAATATCCTTGCCTTTGAGTTCAAGGGAGCAGGTCACGCTGC
>CAZJVO010000119.1:0-1879 GCA_964549815.1 uncultured Dehalococcoidales bacterium
AACTTCTTATCAGGATATAATTTCAGGCTCGTTTTCCAGTTGAGCAGATCCTGTAGCCACGGTGAGAAAACACCGCTGGCGACCTGGATTTTTGAAAAACAAGCCAATGTTTATCTGGATGGATTACCAATTCCATATGGCGTAGAAGTGGATTTCGAATTCAAAGATCCCTTTAGTTTCGTCTGGTGTCAGTGCCATGATTGCCCGGGATGCTGCCTGTATACGGTCGAGGTGGTCGATGCTTTTGCCTATGGCATTGAATGTGCTTCGATTACCAATGTAGGTATTACGGCTATCGCATCCGGTAAACCGAAGCATAAATAAGGCAGATCCATGTTGCCTTATCATCAAGGAAGAAGAGTTAGCCATATTATGCTTAGCTTAGTTAGATGCTGCTGAATGCCGTTTAACTCAGCTCCTTTGGCGGGCTAACCGATTGAAAGTGTCAGATATACAGGTATTTCAAACACAGACCATCTGGCACTTTCTTTCCTCGATCAGGTGACCGGCAAGACTGAGAAAATACTGCCTGCAAATATAGTACTGGAGAAATGAAAGGGAGCAGGTGTTATTTATGGCTTATGTAACGTTTTGGGCGAAACAGGATGGTTATATTTCCGAGTGGGATCCAAACAGAAGTTTTTTCAATGATTCATCATTGTATGTCGGAAGATATTTGCAGCCAGGGGACAGCTTCAGATCATTAGTGCAGTTTGATATAAATCGAATTCCGCCGACTAGCCAAATAGAAGAGGCTGAATTGATCCTATATCTGGACAGGAATGAAGCACCCTGTCCGGTCCACGTTACCGCACACCGCATATTTTGTCCCTGGTGCCAGTGCAATGTAACGTGGAATAACCAGCCACATCACCAAGAGAAGCCGGACGGAATAAAAACTATCCATCCTCATGAATCTGGTTTTGTAAAGATTTGCATCACTGAACTGGCCGAGGGATGGTATGATGGTTCGATTCCTAACCATGGATTGATCCTGATAGGCAATGAACACATCAACTCGGTGTTGGGATTTGTTAGCAGCCACTCTTGTGAATGCGACAAGGCGCCTCGCTTGAAGATAAGATTTGTGGACGGAATAATTGAAATATACAGAACCGAAGAGCTGAGAATCCCCTGTGACCATTGTCCGCTGATCGATTCAACCCCGATACCGCTAGGGCCGAGGGAGATGGCAACATTCCTGGTGGAAAACCTGAGCGATTCCAGGTGTGTTGAAGCCAAACTGCAGCTAAGTTACGGTGATTGTCCGGACGATACCTTTTTCGATGCCGGCCCGTGGGTGCCGCTTAAAGCCCATGGATACCCAGGGGAAGGAATAGTTTTAACTTCAACGGATGCCGCTGAATATGCCCGGGTGTTGATTCGGGGAGAGGGCGGAGAATGTTTGTTAGTTCATCCCCGAACCAAAGAAAGGTAATACTGGCGCATTATCTACTGAATAATAGTGGGACTTTTTCGATTGTGTTGTCTTAAACCAGCATTGGAAAAGTCCCATTGTGTACTAAAAATAATATATTACAATTAGCACTGTTCGCATTTACTGGTTTGGAGTTGATACTATAGTGACTAAATATATCTCACTCTCGGTAGGGCGTTACCATAAATTGGAGGTCCCGTTTCATGCAGCTTGGACTTCTGACAATCCCTTAGTTGAAGTTAAGGGACAAGGGTGGATATATGCGAGGAAAGATACCAGTTACCCTAACACAATTGCAAATATTACAGCTGCAGAAGTTAATGGCTCGGGCACTAAAAATTTTATAGTGACAATTGTAAATTGGTCTGCAAACAGAATTAATATGGAATTATATAAAAAGTTTAATATAAACTATAACATCACAAAAAGTGATGATAACCT
>CAZJVO010000120.1:0-1855 GCA_964549815.1 uncultured Dehalococcoidales bacterium
AGTTAAAACCTCTGTTGGGCAGTAGAGTTAACATGACAGTTAAGGATGTTAGCAAGACCTACGGTAAAATCGGCCGGGTTCAGACAAACGTTTAGAGTTAGACCGGGACGTTCTTTCTGTAACAGTTTTCAATGTACTATTGTTTGTTACGGAATGAACGTCCCGGTGTACACAGCTGTAAAAGTGTCTAGTTTTCGGGTACGGTTTCAAACCGCAGTTCAACCTTGAATAAATCCCCATCGATCTTGATAGAGAACTTACCGCCGCAGACTTCGGTGAAGGTTTGGGCAATGGATAGTCCCAGCCCTGACCCTTCGCTGCTTCGAGATTGATCTCCACGCGCAAAGCGTTGCAGTATTTCGTCTTCATCGAAGGTCATTTCGTAGTTAGCCGTATTTTTGATGGTGGCCGTTACTTCTTTACTACTTACGGTTAAATCAACAAATACCCGTGAACCTGAAAGAGAGTACTTCAGTGTGTTCACAATCAGGTTTTCCAAGACCCGGTATAGTTTTTTGCCATCACTGGTAATGTACACGGGTTCATCAGGGATATTAATCCGGAAAGTGAGACCGGAGGCTGTAATTGGTTCTTCCATGTCCGCCAGGGCCTGCTTAACCAGACGGGCTAAATCGATTTTCTCCATATCCAGGGCCAGGTTGTTACTGCTGGCCTTGGACAAATCGAATAAATCCTGGATCAGGTTCTTCAAATGCTCCGACTTTTGGGCCAGAATTCCAATGTAATCGTTTATATGTTCAGGTAGCCCGTCTTCTTTGTTGAGCAGTTCAACATAGCTGATAATAGAGGTTAATGGGGTTTTTAAATCATGTGATACATTAGTAATAAGATCGATTTTCATGCGTTCGGATTTCATCTTCTCGGCTACGGCAATGCCCATACCTTCCTGGATGTAGTTGAGGTTTTGTACGGCAGGGTAAATGTCGGCATCTTCTGCAACTTCTAACCTGGTGCCCATATCACCATTTTTGATAAGCTCAATATGATCCATAAGGTTACCTAGATCGCTTATAGTTTCTTCGTAGCGCTTTAGATACCGGTAAATAAGGTATATGCCGGCACCGGCTATCAGGAAAGCCAGCAGTAAAGCCAACCCACCGGAACCGAGGGCTATCAATACAAAGATAACCGATATCAGGGCCAAAACTGCCTCCACTCCTACCAGCATATAGGCTCGTTTCAGCATCAACTTTTGCCAGGGATACCTTTTTTCATATTTTTTGTACCCGGTTAAAAGGGAGTTAATCGCGTTGTGGGTAAAAAAGCCTTTGCCGTGGACAATCAGGTCAATGAGTATAAGGTAAAACCACCAGAAGCAAGCAATTATCATGCAACTGGTTAAGGTAGCGTTAAGCAATATGTCTACCAGGACTGGATCGTCCCAACCTGGATAATAAGAATAGGCAACTCCCCCAAAAAACATTAAAACCAGGAGGGAAAGCAATAGCTTAACTTCCAGCCACATCCGACCCATCCAGGAGGCAAGCTTACGGTCAAATTCGCGCTTGGATGGACGATTGATTATTGCAAAGACCAGCAACAACAATCCCAACACCAGGAGGCCTGTATAAATCCAGCCGATGATAGACAGGAACTGCTGATCGCCATAGTATTTGGAATGAGCGTACGGATTTTCCACCAGGTTATCCTTAACTGCCAGCACGATCCGGATATCGGATACATTGTCGGGAGCAAGGTTATAGCGATAACCATGAAATATTCTCTGGTAGCCGCTGTCCCGTCTCTGAATATCAATTGGTTTACCATGGTCAATTACCCGCAGCTTTTCCCCATCAAAATACCAGCAGTAGCTATATCCGGCAGGTAAGGCCGG
>CAZJVO010000121.1:0-1852 GCA_964549815.1 uncultured Dehalococcoidales bacterium
AATTACAACGTAGGTTGCCTTGCTCGTCTTAATATAAGGAAGATTTATTTATTACAGGATTATCTGTCAACAGACTAACTATATTTTTCTCCCGTAATCTCTTATTCAAGGGCAGTAGCTGGCATTTAAATTTGCGATAAATAACAATCGTCTATTCGACTGCGCTTCCCACGTTTTTAATCATAACCTGTCCAGTTGCATTTTTACCAGTTATTCGCATTATATATTCATCCGTTTCTGGTACTGTTACAGTGAAAATACCTGATTTAAGGTTGTTTCCCGTATACGGTTCGCTACCGTTTTTGCCGCTTACCATAAGAGCAATTTCGCCCTCCTTACATTCTATCTCCACTTGTACCACATCACCCTTAACAAGAGATAATTCACACTTGCTTTTAGAATTATATTCCTTTAAATCCATTGTGAAGCCCGTTCCTCGCCCATTCTCAAGAATCACAATACTGCCTTTTGCGCCGATACAAGCCGAAAGGGTAAAAATAAACAGTAAGGTTAGAACTCCTGAAAAGATGGCTATACTCATCTTGCCCGCACTCCTTCTATTAATTAATTTCCTAAAAAGCATGACATGACCTCCTCGATAAATTTATCTCGCTCATTAATCCATGGGCTGTGCCCGGAATGCTCAAACCATATAATCCCTTTATCTGGCGCGTTAAGCACCCGCTCATATTCCTCAACGAGTCCCACAGGAGCATTAACATCATGCCGTCCCAAGAAGAAGTAGACAGGCACATCCAGCTTTGTGTAATCAGCTCTTAGGTCAATATCGTAAAGCTGCTGATACACATCATTAAAAGTGTTTATTACTCCGCGGAAAAAATTGATTTTATCAAGCAATCCATATTCAGAAGATCCGATATCCCTTAAGGTATTGTAACCGGGGTTTTGGATATCAGGATTCCTCGCCATATACGAACTGAGGTAATTAAGATATACCGCGCTCTTCCATGTAACATGTTTACCGTAGTAGGGCGGCTCACCGTTTGCCTTGAGCTTTTTTACGAGAGCAGTATCTCCATTATTTTCAGCAATTTCCATAGCCTTGGTATAATCCATCCGCTCGGTTTCTGCAAAATCGATCATCTGTCCCGTGCCAATTAAGGAATGGTAAGACTGCGGATATTTATCCACCAAGAAAATCCCTAACGCACTGCCCCAAGATTCACCGATCAAATAGATTTTTTCCTGTGAAAAGCGCCCTTTTAAATACTCTGTCAGGGCGTAACCGTCTTGAATGTATGTGTCAATGGTGATGTTTTGTATCTTTTCAGCGTAGTAAGACTTGCCGGAGCCCGGCTGATCCCAGTTTACCACCACAAAATGCTTTTCAAGCTCTGCCAGTTCATGACGAACTGCTGCCATCTGCGTGCCGCCGGGGCCACCTGCCAAAAAAAGCAGGACCGGCGCATTTTTATCCCATCCTCTCATGCTTATCCATTGCTTTCTGCCATTTAGCTCAAGCTCTGTCAGTTCCGCGATGCTATTAGCTGGTGTATTTCCGCTTTCATCTATAATACGGGGTGTTGATGCGGTGAACTGCGAAATTGCGATCAGCCCGAAGTTTATCGCCATCACTACGGCAAAGAATAATGCTGTCCTTTTCAGTCGGGTAAGCTGCTTGGGATTTGCTTTATTTCGAATCTGTGCTATGATGCGAAAGAGCAACTGAAATAACCCAAATGCGAGTGTAATGACCGTTACAACGATCAAAATAAAAAACAATATGATATAAAACATAACCTAGCCTCCAATTACTATTTTATATAGACGCTCTCAAGAGCGTTGCCCATCAGCGGAACATCAATGATTCGGCTGTCCCTGAGGGATAATT
>CAZJVO010000122.1:0-1689 GCA_964549815.1 uncultured Dehalococcoidales bacterium
ATACCGGAGTCGTCGGTGGAGCCGCCGTCGCAGATGCTGACGAATGGGGACAGGGTGCACCTGAAAGGGATAGCGAAGCTGCAAGATAAGCTGGTGATATTACTGGATATGGATAGCATCCTGAACGATTTTGAGGATATTAACCTGGATATGGAAAGAGTATGCAATGGGATTGAGAAAAATGTAAAACCAAACAAGCAGGTAACAATAAGTTTGTAACAGTTTAGAAGCCACCTTTTTATTACATTCATTGCCAATAGCCCTCAGAGTTAACGCTGGGGGCTATTGGTTTTCTGATAGAAATCTCAAATTATTTAATATCGCAACCATAGATTGCGTTGAATTCATCCCTTTGAAAAGCCGTATTGCCCTGTCTGATAGATGTCTCTCGATAAAGTAAGGTGGGAAATGGAAAACCCCTCTAACGATACAATAGTACTACATCTTTATCCTGTTTATATAATCCTCATATTTCTATCAAGCTGATGTTGTCCTTTTGGCTCAAAAGAATTGTCCTTTAATCATCATAAAAATGGACAAAAGAACTAAGTCGATAGTCCTTGTTTATCTTATTTGTTATCGGCAATCAAGGTAGCATTTAAGAAAAGGTCGAAAATAAAAAGGTGGGCATAAACAAACAAGGGGGTTTTAATAAAAAATTAATAAGAATGAATGGTAATAAAAAGGAGGAAAACTATCAAAAATGAAGTGGCTAAACAATTTAAACTTTGGTTTTAAGATCGTGGGCAGTTATTTCATCGTTATTCTGCTGGCTGTGATCGCGTCTGTTGTCTCAATCGTTTATATGTCGAAAATCACAACAAGCAGCGATATTCTAGTTTTATCCGATGACGTTGTGAAGACGGTCTTATCTGTAGGGAATGACAGGCGAGACCTTATTTCATCGGGAGTGCTTTCCTATGGGGACAGCGCCTTATCCAATATGGAAGATGTTCAGGATATTCTGGATGAGATAATTGCTAAAACCAGTTCGGCAGAAATCATCGATGCAGCCGAAGATATGCAAGGCGTTATAGAAGCATATATTCCTGCTTTCCAGGAAGTAATAGATGCAGAAGAAGAGACGAATGAAGCATTTGGAGTTTGGAAACAGCTGGGTGTTGAATTCAGTCCTCTTATAGATGAGGTAAAGTCCAGCGTGGGGGATGATAAGGATGCCCTTATTCAACTGGACGCTCTGGAAAGCAAGTTCTATCTGATGAGGGTAGCGGGGGTATATTACAGCAAGGAACAGACCGATGAGACATATCAGTCATTGCTGGCGGCGATTGATAATGTTAATGAGCAAATCGATTTGATATTATCCAATATAAGAAATGATAGCGAGTTATTAGCTGGGTTTACTCCTATTACAGAGAATGTTGATGAATATTTAAATCAGGCCGAGAGATTTCACGAGGCAGTAGATGCCCAGAATTTAGCACTGGATAAGGTTGAGGTATATGCACAGCAGTTGAATGGCAGTGCCGATAAGTCCAGTGCATATTATGGCGGAGCCGCTCTGCTTTCTGCACTGGCTACCGAGCAAATGGAATCTGCTGAGAGTACAGCAAAAATGATACAGATTATCGTTTGTGTTGTTATTGTTATTCTGGGTGTGATACTGAGTTTTGTACTGATATCCAGTACCACCAAGCCGTTAGGGAATATAGTCAAGATAGGGGATGC
>CAZJVO010000123.1:0-1616 GCA_964549815.1 uncultured Dehalococcoidales bacterium
TTTCCCCTTCGTCTAACAGATCTATCTTATTGTAAACCAGAATTTTATCCTTCTCCCCGGCGCCGATCTCTCTTAGAACCTGATTGGTTACTTTTATATGGAATTCGTTTTCTTCATAAGAAGCATCTACCACATGGAGCAGCAGATCTGCGTAGTTCACTTCCTCCAGAGTAGCCATAAAGGCCTTGATCAAAGTGTGCGGAAGATTGCTCACAAAGCCGACCGTATCGATCAGTATAAACTCGTGATTCGTATCCAGCTTAATGTTGCGATGGGATGTGTCCAAAGTGGCAAATAGCATGTCCTTTTCGGTTACGCTCTTATCTTCTTTCATGTTGCTGGAAAGAAAACGATTCATGAGCGCCGATTTACCGGAGTTGGTATAGCCTACCAACGCTACCATCGGGATACCGGACTTTTCACGCTGGGACCTTTTGATATTGCGGTTGCTCCTGGCTTCCTCCAGTTCTCTTTTAATTTCATCCATCTTGCGTTTTATATGCCGGCGATCCGTCTCAAGTTTCTTTTCGCCCGGGCCTCTGGTACCAATTCCTCCTCCCAGCCTTGAAAGGGCTTTACCAAAGCCTGTAAGCCGGGGCAGACGATATTGGAGCTGCGCCAGCTCCACCTGGAGTTTACCTTCCTTTGAGGTCGCTCTCTCTGCAAAGATATCCAGAATTAAAATTGTCCGGTCGATGACTTTTACATTGAGTTTATCCTCTAGGTTCCTCAACTGCACCCCGGAGAGTTCTTTGTTGAAGATAACCATATCCGCTTCCATGTCGAAGCAGAGCTGTGCCAGCTCATCAACTTTTCCGCTGCCGATATAGGTTGCGGTGTCGGGCCTGTCCCTGCTTTGAACCAACTCCCCTATCACTTCGATACCCGCCGCCTCAGCCAGGCCAGCAAGCTCCTCCATGTAATAGGATATATCCTCATCCAGTTCCAGTCCTGCCAAAATGGCACGAGGGGTTTCCCGACTCATCCCCTCATTATTTTCATTTAATGTGTTCATAGTGTTATTATACCACAAAAACGGCATTGTAAAAGACAGCTACGGGGTCTGTCCCCCTGGGTTCAAAAGCAACCACGGGGTCTGTCCCCTTGGCTTTTAATTCGAGTCAAGGTCCATACCATCCAGAATATCACGATCAGGAACCTGCACATAGGAGTCGGGGATTTCACCCAGAATAACTGCTTCTGCAACTAATAGTGTTGTTTCCACCTGGATCTCCTCTTCAGAAAAAGGAACCACAACTTTCGCTGTGTTGATCACTTCCAGGTATATTTTGTATTTGGTCTGGTTGATTCCCGCCTCGGTGAATTCTGTCATAAAGTCAATTTTTGTAGTTCCCAGAGGCAGAATCTTAAGTTTTACCCACGGGCCTGTCTGGGAGAGGATCTGATTGCCCAATACACTTCCTATAGGTATCTTCACCTGCTCCTCATCTAGGTTCTTTAACCTTTGCTGGATCTCCCATGCGATATCATAGGAAAGCCGGTTCATGGCTGATGAATTTGCCTGTACTAATGTGATCTTACCCGCCTCGTCGGTTCTGATATCCAGTAAATCGCTGAAACCATTGCCCGTTTCATATTTTTCACGCACGACCTCA
>CAZJVO010000124.1:0-1574 GCA_964549815.1 uncultured Dehalococcoidales bacterium
AATGTTGACAGCTACAGCCGAATATTCTAATGTTAGTATCAAACATGCAGATAAAATCGGGGGAGAAAAAATGCGCGGGATAATTACTGTAATCGGAAAAGACCGGGTTGGCATCATCGCCGCCGTAAGCAATATTCTGGCAGGTGCCAATGTAAACATACTGGATATTACTCAAACCACCCTGCAGGACATCTTCACCATGATAATGCTGGTGGACCTCAGTAATCCCACACTCACCTTCGACCAGCTTTCCAGAAAACTGGACGACAAGGGAGAGGAAATGGGGCTCTCCATAAGAATCCAGCGTGAAGATATATTCAACGCCATGCATAGAATCTAATTTACATATGACGGGATAAAAAGTCTTCGAGGAGAAGAATAATGATAAATACCTACGAGATACTGGAAACGATTAAAATGATATCCAGCGAGAGCCTGGATATCAGGACCATTACCATGGGAATTTCACTCAGGGATTGCGCTCACAGCGATATGGATGAACTGGCCAGACGTATTTACGACAAGATTACCCGAAAAGCGGAAAAACTGGTAAAAACCGGTGAGGATATCGAAAAAGAGTACGGGATTCCTATTACCAACAAACGCATCTCGGTAACCCCCATCTCTATCATCGGCGAAGGTGCTGATGGCGATTATCTCAAGATTGCTGAAGCAATGGATAGAGCAACCGAGACTACAGGGGTAGACTTTATTGGCGGTTACAGCGCCCTTATTCATAAAGGCTATACCATCGGGGATAGACGATTTGTAGAATCCATCCCCGAAGCATTATCGAAAACGAAAAGAGTATGTGCTTCGGTAAACATCGCCACCACCAGGGCTGGTATCAATATGGATGCCGTTGCCCAGATGGGGCGCATTATCAAAAAAGCCGCCGAACTCTCAGCCAAAGATAACGGTATAGCCTGCGCCAAGCTGGTGGTGTTCTGCAACGCACCGGAAGACAACCCTTTCATGGCGGGAGCCTTTCACGGAATCGGAGAGCCTGAATGTGTCATCAACGTAGGTGTAAGCGGACCAGGTGTAATGCATAACGCTTTAAAAAAGATCCCTTCAGATGCCGATTTTACCGAACTGGCTGAGACAATAAAGAGGACTGCCTTTAAAATCACCCGCGTGGGGCAGCTGGTTGCCACTGAAGCATCGAGACGTCTGGGGGTGACTTTCGGTATTGTCGACCTTTCGCTTGCTCCCACTCCGGCCGTCGGAGACAGCATTGCCAATATTATTGAAGACATGGGGCTGGAAAGGTGTGGAGCACCAGGAACAACCGCAGCATTAGCTCTATTAAACGATGCCGTTAAAAAAGGCGGGACTATGGCAAGCTCACAGGTGGGAGGATTATCGGGGGCTTTCATACCGGTAAGCGAAGATGCAGGGATGGTGGAAGCTGTTAAAGTGGGAGCTTTGAGCCTGGAAAAACTGGAAGCGATGACCTGTGTTTGTTCCGTAGGGCTGGATATGATTATCGTTCCGGGAGATACCCCGGATTATACCTTAGCCGCCATCATCGCCGATGAAGCCGCCATAGGCATGATAAACTCCAAGACGAC